>JBNKUW010000032.1:0-254 GCA_050298835.1 Marivivens sp. | reverse complement strand
TGGGACGTATCATCCGCAAACAGATTGCCGGATCGGGCAAGGCGCTGACGTTGGAGCTAGGCGGGAAATCTCCGTTCATCGTTTTCGCCGACGCCGATCTGGACGCAGCTGTTGAAGGTGTCGTTGATGCAATCTGGTTCAATCAGGGGCAGGTATGCTGCGCGGGGTCGAGGATCCTAGTGGCCGAGGCTGTCGCCGAGAAATTCGAAAAACGGCTGAAAGCCCGCATGGTCAAACTGCGCGTTGGTGATCCG
>JBNKUW010000031.1:0-20517 GCA_050298835.1 Marivivens sp. | reverse complement strand
CCCCCGCCCGCGATTGCATCCAGATCACGGCGGTCAAGGCCATGCAGGTCCGTCACAGCACCCTGATTGTGGTCGAGACCGATGCCGGGCTGTGCGGCTATGGCCCCTGCGGCGGCAGCGGTCCCTTTGCCCGGGCGGTCATCGACCGGCTGGTTGCGGAACTGGATATTCAGGCACCGGAAGCGCGCTCTAGCGAAAGTCCGGTGGTTGGCAAAACTGTGGTTTTCACCGGAACGCTGGAAAAAATGACCCGTGCCGAGGCAAAAGCGCGCGCAGAAGCGCTGGGGGCAAAGGTCGCGGGATCGGTCAGTTCGAAAACCGATCTTCTGGTGGCTGGTCCAGGCGCCGGATCAAAGGCGAAAAAAGCCGCCGATCTGGGGATCGAAACCATCGATGAAGACAGCTGGCTCGCGCTGATCGGGGACGCATGAGCGGGCGGCCGGAAATCCTCTGGCCTCTGTTCGGAGAGCTGACCGCGCTCGATGGGGTCGGACCGAAAACGGCCGCGCATCTGGAAAACATCGATATCCTGAAGCCACGGGATTTCCTGTTTACGCTACCGTACACGGGCATTGACCGGCGTCGTCGGGCATCGATCAAAGAAGTATCGCCGCCGACCGTGGCCACGGTTGAGGTCGAAGTTATCGGGCACACGCCGAACCGGCAAAAGGGGCGTCCGTATCGTGTTACGGTTCAGGATAGTGAAACAACGTTCCAGATCGTGTTTTTCCATGCCCGTGGGGACTATGTGAAAAAGCTGCTGCCGGTCGGGGCGCGGCGCGTTGTGTCGGGAAAGATCGAATTGTTCGATGGCATCGCGCAGATGGTGCATCCCGATCATGTATTGCCGGTGGAGGACGGGGAGGACGTCCCTGCGTTTGAACCCGTTTACCCGCTGACGGCCGGAGTTACGCAAAAACTGATGTGGCGCGGGTCGCGCGCCGCGTTGGAACTTGCGCCGGTTGTGCCCGAATGGGTTGATCCGCTGCTCAAAAAACAAGAGGCATGGCCCGATTGGCGCGATGCTCTTGAGACGGTACATAACCCGCAATCGACAACAGATTTGTCGCCGCATCACAAAGCGCGGCAGCGGTTGGCCTATGATGAGGTCTTTGCGCATCAGCTCACGCTGGCATTGGCGCGGGCGCAGGTTCGTCGGGGCAAAGGACGGCGCAATTCCGGTGACGGTCATTTGCAAAAACGCGTGCTGAACGGATTGGAGTTCAAACCGACCGCCGCGCAAATCCGGTCTATCGAAGAGATTGCCGAGGATATGGGAAGCGCCGCGCGGATGAACCGGCTGCTGCAGGGGGACGTGGGCTCGGGGAAAACACTTGTGGCGCTTATGGCGCTGCTGGTCGCGGTCGAGGCCGGCGGGCAGGGCGTCATGATGGCCCCCACGGAAATCCTCGCCCGCCAACATCTTGACGGGCTGCGCCCATTGGCCGAAAGAGCGGGTGTCGTGCTGGAGATCCTGACCGGACGCGACAAAGGGACAGAGCGGAAGGCCAAACTGGCGGCGCTGGCTCAGGGCGATATCCAGATCCTTGTCGGGACACATGCCGTCTTTCAAAAAGACGTTGTGTTCAAAGACTTGCGGTTGGCCGTGGTTGACGAACAGCACCGCTTTGGCGTGGCGCAGCGGATGGAGCTGGGGGCAAAGGGGCAGGCGGTGGATGTGCTTGTGATGACCGCAACGCCAATCCCGCGGAGCCTCGCGCTCGCTCAATACGGCGATATGGACGTGTCCGTGCTGGACGAAAAGCCGCCGGGACGGAAACCGGTGCATACGGCGCTGGTCAGTACGCAACGCACAGAAGAGGTTGTCGGGCGGCTCCGCCATGCGGTTGCCGAAGGGCGGCAGGCTTATTGGGTGTGTCCGCTGGTCGAAGAAAGCGAAGTCAGCGACATGACTGCCGCAGAGGAGCGGTTCAAAGTCTTGCGCGCTGCGTTGGGCGAAGGCGTCGTTGGATTGGTCCATGGACAGATGCCGCCATCGGAAAAAGACGCGGCTATGGCCAAATTCATCACCGGAGAGACCAAGGTTCTTGTGGCGACAACGGTGATCGAGGTGGGAGTGAACGTACCGAACGCGACGATCATGGTGATTGAACGGGCGGAACACTTCGGGTTGGCCCAGCTTCACCAGCTACGTGGTCGTGTCGGGCGCGGAACCGGTGCCTCTACCTGTTTGCTGATGTATCAGGCGCCGCTATCGGAGAACGGAAAACGCCGGTTGGAAATCCTGCGAGAGACCGAAGACGGGTTTCGTATATCCGAAGAAGACCTCTCTATGCGGGGGGCGGGCGATATGATCGGAACGGCGCAATCGGGCCTTCCGCGATTCCGTATCGCCGATCTTGAGCGTCAGGCGGCGCTCATGCAAACCGCGCAAAGTGATGCGCGAAAGCTGTTGTCTGATGATCCGACACTGGAATCCGAGCGTGGACGTTCTGTCCGTGTTCTCCTTTGGTTGATGGAACAGGACAAAGCTATCCGTTTAATATCAGTGGGTTAACCATTTTCGGAAATTTTTGTTCACAAATGTTCTCAAAAAGTTCTTGCGCGACTCGTTCATAAATGAGAACAAATAAGCAACGAAGGTTAACGCGAGCAGGAGACACCCAATGGCCAAAGATATTAAAGCCGCTCTGACACGGTCGCCGGCAACAGTCCTTTCGGATCTTGTTGGTGCCGTATCGTTGGTTGTGATTTTTTATGTCGGGCTGTCTCTGCCAGCTGTTCTCTGACGTCTGCCCACGTGTTTCGTGCCGGTCCGGCCTCTTATCGTCGCCTGTCCCATAACTGACGATTCATGGCGGACTTGCCTGTCCTACGCCTGAACGGAGCCCTGCCTTTTCCGTTTTGCCGGATACCGGGTCCCACACGAAACATGACTATACCCGCCGCCTTGTCCCCGTGAGGACAGCGGCGGGTTTTCTTTTAGATGGTATAGGCCAGTCGCAACCCGCCCCAGTGGCGTCCGTTCACAGTGATCGGGGCTGACAGGTCTTTCATCATTGCGAATTCGCCGCCCCCCATATCCCGACGGTAAACCTGCATGAGGAACGGTTCGGTGCTTTTGCCGGCTTTCAGACCAACGCGGTCATCAAAGATACGACGATTGCGCGAATGCGACGTGTTCCAGACCGGATCATTTCCTTGGGGATGCGAAAACTTTAGATTGTGGGTCGGGAGATAACCGTTCACATCAACGGTCGCGCAGAACACAACGCGGGGGTCCAGTTGGAAGGCGGATTCCTGGAAATGGGGCAGGGTGCTATCGGTAAAGCGGGTGAACCGCGCGAGCACTTGCTGCGGATTGGTGTTCGGAATTGGCGTGTAGGTGTAATCGAACAGCTCTCCTTCGGAGATGATGCCGTTCCGAACGGATTCTTCGAACAGTTTGCCGATATCGGTCGCTGTTTTGCGCGCGAAATCGATGAATTTCCGGTCTTCTGTCGCCCCGCCGCCGATAATGGCAAGACGGACAACGGTTTCACTATCATCCACCAGTGCATGGATGCGTTTGCGTGAAACGGACACGCCGTTGCTGGTGTCTTGGGCCGAGGTGGCGAGCTTATCAAATACCGGACCGAAAGCGTGGATCGTTTCGGTGATTTGATCGGCGTTGCTTTTCATCGAGGACGCAGTCCGAACCGTCGCTTCCATCTGTTGCGACATGTCGGTCATTTTTTCGTTCGTGAGAGCAACTTCGTTCAGGACCTGACCGGCGACGCTGTGCATACCAGTTGCTTCTTCGCGCAGCTCAGTAAAGTTGCTGCCAAGGGATTCAACACCTTCGGACACCGCTTCGGCAGCGCGACCTGTGTTGCGCGACAGGTCATTGATCGCTTCGGCGACCACAGCAAATCCGCGGCCATGGGTTCCGGCGCGGACGGCTTCGATTTTTGCGTTGATGGCGAGGATGTTAACCTGACGGGCAATCGAGGTGATTTCGTCGTTAAGCTTTTCGACTTTCTTCAGGGTTTCCACGACCGAGGTGATCCGGTTTTCAACCGATTGAACCCAACTCGCGACTTGCTGGCTGGCCTCCGCGCTCGATTTAAACGATTCCATGCTGCTGCGAAGGGATTCAAGGTTTTCGTTGGAGTGGGAGGAGACTTCGGCGATGGCGTTGTGAAGCGTTTCATTGGAACTGATAATCCCGTCAACACGGGATCGCAGACCTTCCATTTCGTTCATCTGCTGTTCAGATTGAACACCGACTTCGTCAAGAAACCCCGAAACATCGACGATATCTGACGCCATTTTGGTGCTGACGGCAGAAATGTCGTGCAGCACTTCGTGTTCAGCTTTGCCGCTCTGATTTGAATACCACGGCCCTTTGGTTACGACTTGCGTCATAAGCTCTCCCCTGTACCGGGGATGCGCGCCCCGGCTGTTTAGGTTTCTCTACTCTCGCTTTCGTTTTCTGCCGTCGCTTGCGCGATTGCGTCTAACGTCGCTTCGAACGCCAACAAAATTGAGGCGTGCCGATTTTTGTAGTCACGTGCCGGAAGCAGAGCCTCCAACCCGTCGAAGGGCGGTGATGGAACCGGTCCTTCGTCTTTGAGCATGGCGCGGAGTTCGTCGCGCGCCGTCTCAATCTCTTCCTTTGTGCGTCCAATCACAGAACCCGCCATGATTGCAGCGGACGCTTGCCCTAGTGCACATGCTTTAACGTCCTGACCGTAGTTTGTTATAACGCCGTCGTGCATTTTTATGTCCACGGTCACCGTAGACCCGCACAAAGGCGCCCTTTTTTTTGCGGTCGCATCTGGGTCGGACAGCCTGTCCGTCAGCGGCATATCTGCAGTCAGCGAGAGAATGCGCGCCGAATATAGTTTCACCAGATCAGACGATTCAGACACTGGGCGTTCCTTTCCATTGGGTTCTGCAATAAATAGGCCGCATCGCCCAAAAGGAACAGGAAATTTGCAATGACCTTTACGCCCGAAGTCCTAAAGTATGATGAACGCGGGCTAATCCCGGCGATTGCGCAGGATGCAGACACCGGTGAAGTCCTGATGATGGCGTGGATGAACGCCGAAGCGGTCGCAATGACGCTGAAGACACAGAAAGTGACCTACTGGTCACGATCACGTCAGGCGTTCTGGATCAAAGGCGAAACCTCTGGCCACGTTCAGGAATTGGTGGAGTTCACATTCGACTGCGACAAAGACTGCCTGTTGGTCAAAGTGCGCCAAACCGGTCCGGCCTGTCACACCAACCGCCGGAGTTGCTTTTACACGGCAGTCCGCGACGGTGAAACGGTCGAGCTGATGCAGCCGATGGTCTAAAGCCCGACCATCCGGCGGATATCGGCGGGCGAGGCGCCTTCTTCACGGAATTTTGAAATCGCCTTGGCATCCGACCGTTTGGCGAGCCGTTTGCCGTGCTCGTCTCGGATCAGGTCGTGGTGGTGGTAGTCCGGTGTTGGCAGGTCGAGGAGCGCTTGAAGCAACCGGTGGATCGCCGTTGCTTCGATCAGGTCGGCACCACGAACCGCTTCGGTAATACCTTGATCCGCGTCGTCCACCACAACGGACAGGTGGTAAGCGATCATGCCGGTTTCCTTGCGGAACAAAACGATGTCACCAACACCGTTGAGCAGGTCGTCGGGGTCAAGTCTGTGGTTCCCCGGCGCGAAAGGGCCGGTTTCACGGTATTCGAGTTGCGAAACATCCCCGAGCCGGTCAATCGCCGCCCGCATGTTCAGGCGGATTGCGTCGCCCTCTGTGGCCTCAAACGGCGCACGGTTGCGACAGGTTCCGGGATAAACAATGCCGTCCGGCCCGACGGTGACGTCTTCTTGCGGGGCGCTGAGGGCGGTCTGAATATCCCGACGGCTACAGGCGCAAGGGTAAAGCAGCCCGAGTTCGGATAGCCGTGCGCGGGCCGCCTCATACCGGTCGAGGTTGCGGGTCACGTGAAGGACCGGTGTGTCCCAGTCAATCCCGAGCCAGTGCAGGTCTTTGTAGATAAGCTCTTCCCATTCTGGGCGGCAACGGGTGATGTCACCATCCTCAATGCGCAGCACGAATTTGCCGCCACGTTCACGGGCACGGTCCCATGCGGTCAGGGCAGAAAAGGCGTGACCCAGATGCAAAGGTCCGGTTGGACTAGGCGCAAATCGGGTCACGTATGACATTAGGAATGTCCGTTAAGCCACTGTTGAAAATCTTCTTTTGCGCGATCAGTGTAACCTTTGTACCGCTCTTTGCGGCCCTTGCGGCCGCCCCGCATTCCGTCAAGCGGCGGGAACAGGCCAAAGTTCACGTTCATCGGTTGGAAGGTTTTCGCAGCCGCGCCGCCGGTAATATGCGTGACCAAGGCACCCATTGCGGTGGTGTGCGGGACCGTTCCCAGATCACGCCCCTGAAGCTCTGCCGCAGCCAAACGGCCCGCAAGCAGACCCATCGCTGCGCTTTCAACATAGCCTTCAACGCCGGTGATCTGACCGGCAAAGCGGATATTCGGACGCGATTTCAGACGCATCTGTTCGTCCAGCAACGTCGGAGAGTTGATAAATGTGTTGCGGTGAATGCCACCAAGCCGCGCGAATTCAGCCTCTTCCAGACCGGGGATCATCTGGAACACCTCTTTCTGAGCGCCGTATTTCATCTTGGTTTGGAAGCCAACGATATTAAACAATGTTCCCAATGCGTTATCACGGCGAAGTTGAACCACTGCGTAGGGTTTGTTTTCGGGATCATTGGCGTTGGTGAGGCCAATCGGCTTCATCGGACCAAAGCGCAGGGTTTCACGGCCACGTTCGGCCATCACCTCGATCGGGAGGCAGCCGTCGAAATAGCCAGCGGTTTCGCCTTCGTGGAATTCGGTTTTGTCAGCGGC
The DNA here is from genome assembly GCA_050298835.1 of Marivivens sp. Classification (GTDB taxonomy): domain Bacteria; phylum Pseudomonadota; class Alphaproteobacteria; order Rhodobacterales; family Rhodobacteraceae; genus Marivivens. The sequence continues at coordinate 13,659 of JBNKUW010000031.1, read as the reverse complement.
GAGAAGCGCGTCGATGAAGGCTTCGTACTGGTCCTTGGTCATCGGACAGTTGAGGTAGGCGGTGCGCTCTTCTTCGGTTTCGCCTTTGTCGTAACGGGACTGCATCCACGCCACGTCCATGTTCACCGTCTCAAAGTACACGATAGGGGCAATCGCGTCGAAAAACGCGAGCGCATCGGCGCTGGTTTCTGCCTGAATGGCTTTGCCCAATCCTTCGGAGGTCAGCGGTCCCGTGGCGATGATCCAGTGGCCGTCATCCGGCAGTTCGGTGATTTCCTCATAGGACACCGACACGTTTTCATGTGCCATCAGCGCGGCCGTCACGCTTTCGCTGAACGGGTCACGGTCCACGGCCAGCGCGCCACCAGCAGGCAGACGGTGTTTGGCGGCCATCTCCATGATCAGCCCGTTCGCCTGCCGCATTTCCCAGTGCAATAGGCCAACTGCGTTCTGTTCATGATCGTCCGAGCGGAACGAATTCGAACAGACCATCTCGGCCAGATTACCTGTCCGGTGCGCAAAGGTTTCAACCTTGGGCCGCATTTCGTGGATGACCACTTTGACGCCTGCATTCGCAGCCTGCCAAGCAGCCTCAGATCCGGCCATCCCGCCGCCGATGATATGGAGTTCCTGTGTCATGGCGCGGATGTAGCCTTGTGGTTGGTAAAAGAAAAGGGCCGCATGATGCGGCCCTTCATTTGGATATGACGGAAACCCTATTCTTCGGCGTTTTCCTGCGGGGCTTCTTCCTCGTTCGCTTCTTCAATCCGTGCCACCGAAACAACCGTTTCGTCGGTGCCAGTGTTGAACACCTTCACACCGCCAGCGGACCGAGAGCGGAAGCTGATACCGTCTACGGGAACGCGGATGGATTGGCCTTTGGACGTCACCAGCATGATCTGGTTGTCCATGTCGATGGGGAAGCAGGACACAATGTCGCCGCCGCGCATCTGTTTTTCGAACGCGGTAACGCCCATGCCGCCACGGCCACGGACCGGATAGTCGTGCGAGGACGTGATTTTACCGATGCCTTTGGCCGTGATCGTCAGGATCAGGTTTTCGGCGGCGGACATTTCGGCGTAGCGTTCGGTCGACAGATCGCCGGCGGGGACGTCGTCTTCGTCCGTTGCGTCATCCTCGGTCACGCCAGCCAGCGCACGACGCATTTTGAGGTAGGCCGCGCGTTCTTGCGGATCGGCCTCAAAGTGGCTGATGACCGACATGGACACCACGAAATCATCACCGTTCAGGCGGATACCACGGACACCGGTCGACGCACGGGAGTTAAACACGCGCACGTCGGTAGACGGGAAGCGGATCGCACGGCCCGAATTGGTGACGAGCATGACGTCGTCATCTTCGGAACAGATACGGGCGTTCACCAGTTCCACGTCGTCCGGCAGTTTCATCGCGATCTTACCGTTGCGCATGACGTTGGTGAAATCGGACAGGCGGTTGCGGCGAACATCACCGGCAGAGGTTGCAAAGACGATCTGCAGGTTTTCCCATTCTTCCTCGGCCACATCGACAGGCATGATTGCGGCAATCGACACGCCCTGCGGGATTGGCAGGATGTTGATGATGGCCTTGCCCTTGGCTGTGCGGCCACCCGACGGCAGACGCCAGGTTTTGAGCTTGTAGGCCATCCCGTCGGTGGTGAAGAACAACAGTTGGGTATGGGTGTTGGCCACGAAGAGGGTGGTGATTACGTCCTCTTCTTTGGTTTGCATACCCGACAGGCCCTTACCGCCACGACGCTGGGAGCGGAATTCGGCCAGCGGGGTGCGTTTGATGTAACCGCCAGATGTGACGGTCACGACCATGTCTTCGCGTTCGATCAGGTCTTCGTCGTCCAGATCGGCGGCCCATTCGGTGATCTCTGTCCGGCGCGGTACGGCAAAGAGGTCTTTGACCTCTTGCAGCTCGGCCGAGATGATCGACATGATCCGTTCGCGCGAGGCGAGGATTTCAAGGTATTCTTTGATCTTTTCGGCAAGCTGTTGCAGTTCGTCCGTGACTTCTTGAACGCCGATCTGGGTCAGTCGTTGCAGGCGCAGTTCGAGGATCGCACGGGCCTGTGTTTCCGACAGGTTATAGGTGCCGTCATCGTTCACCGGATGCAGCGGATCGTCGATCAGCTTGAGGTATTCGATGATCGACGCGGCGGGCCAGCGACGGGTCATCAGTTTTTCACGGGCGTCGGCAGCATCACGCGATGAACGGATGGTCGCGACGACCTCGTCCACGTTGGTGACAGCCACGGCCAAACCACAGAGGATGTGGGACCGGTCCCGCGCCTTGCGCAGTTCGAATGCGGTGCGGCGGGCGACGACCTCTTCGCGGAAGGTGATGAAATTCGACAGGAACCCGTAAAGCGTCAGGGTCTCTGGACGTCCGCCGTTCAACGCCAGCATATTGCAGCCAAAGCTGACCTGCATCGGGGTAAAGCGGAACAGTTGGTTCAGAACGACCTCTGCGGTGGCGTCGCGCTTCAGTTCGACGACGACGCGCACACCGTTCCGGTCGGATTCATCCTGAACGTGGGCAATGCCTTCGATCTTTTTATCACGGGCACATTCCGCGATCTTTTCGATCATCGAGGATTTGTTCACCTGATAGGGGATTTCATCAACGACGATAGCCCAGCGGTCCTTGCGGATTTCTTCGGTGTGGGTTTTGGCGCGCAGCACGACAGAGCCACGACCCTCAAGGTAGGCTTTGCGCGCGCCGGAGCGGCCCATCATCACACCACCGGTGGGGAAGTCCGGACCGGGCACGTATTGAATAAGGTCAGCCGACGACAGATCGGGATTATCGATCAGCGCCAGCGTGGCGTCTACAACTTCACCAAGGTTATGCGGCGGGATGTTTGTTGCCATACCAACCGCGATACCGCCGGCACCGTTGACCAGCATGTTCGGGAAACGGGCAGGGAGGACCGACGGTTCCTTGTCCTTGCCATCGTAGTTGTCGACGAAATCGACGGTGTCTTTATCAATGTCGGCCAGCATATAGGCGGCCGGTTTATCCATGCGGATTTCGGTGTAACGCATGGCCGCCGGTTTATCGCCGTCCATGGACCCGAAGTTGCCCTGACCATCCAAGAGCGGCAGCGACATAGAGAAATCCTGCGCCATACGGGCCAATGCGTCATAAATCGCAGAGTCGCCATGGGGGTGGTATTTACCCATGACATCGCCGACCGGACGGGCAGATTTCCGGTAGGGTTTGTCGTGGGTATTGCCCACTTCGTTCATGGCGAAAAGAATTCGACGGTGAACCGGTTTCAGACCGTCGCGAAGGTCTGGAATGGCACGGCTGACGATCACGCTCATCGCATAATCGAGGTAGGAGGTCTTCATCTCTTCGATGATAGAAATCTCCGGACCGTCATGGTGCATTCGCACGATCGCTGTTTCTTCTTCGTTTTCAGGGGTTTCCGGGGTGTCGGTCACGTTGTCCGCCTGTCTGCCTAGAGGTCTATATTTTGTTGGAGCAGTTATACGACAGACAGGATATGGGCCGCAATGGCAGATGGCGGAAAAGTCGAAAACCCGTGGTCCTCTGCCGCGTGATGGGTCAATTCAAAGTGCCAAGATAAGCTGCAATATCGGCGATATCCTTAGGCAGAAGCCGGTCCAAAGGCATCATCACGGAAACCTGTTCGATGGCAAATTCGATGTCTTCTGTGCTCGCGCCTTGGATATTCGGAGCGGCTTTGCCTCTGCCTTGCGGACCATGGCAGCGAATGCAATGTGCCGGTCCATCCTCATCAGCAAAGAGGCGTGCACCGCGTTCTGCGTCGGGCGTTTCAGCCGGTAACGGCGTGAAAGCACAGCACAGGAGGACAGCAAGAAGGTGACGATGCGTGGGCATTTAGGTTCATTGAATACTGGAAAGCCCGCCCCGACAGGGACGGGCCTGTTGTTCCCGGGAACGTCTTTTACGGTTTCACAGCGCCGGAGATATCAAAGAGCCATATTGCGTCGCCCTGACCACCTTCGACGTTGGTGCTTTCGGGGTGCTGGACGTTGATGGTGAACTGCGTCGGATGTGCAGGGTTAAAGATCATGCCGGTGGATTCCGCGCCTTTGACCTGCAGGCTCATGAAGTGGTCGAGCGATTCAGCGACACCGTCATTGTTGGTGTCACGGACGAACCATACGTCACCGCCAACATCATTGCCGTTCGGCCAGTCTTCGATGATGTAGATGTTGCCGTCTGCGTCCTGAGCGAGGTTGTCCGGCGAATTCACGTGACCGGTGGTCGGCTGGTAGCCAACGTTTTTGGCGGTGTTTTCGTCAGCGACCAGACGCACGGTGGCCTCACCGTTGCCCAGCTCTTCGATCACATAAACAGCGAGCTCTTCGGTGGCAGTGAAGTAGATAGCTTCGTTGCCGTTGGAGAGGGTCGCAACTTCGACGTCTTCGGGACGACGGAACGGGGTCCCACCAAGTTCGTCAGCCGCCGCGCGGCCACCGCGGGTAACGTTGTCGAACGGGTCGGCTTCGGTCAGGGCAACACCGTCTTCGTCGGTGATTGCAATCCAGTGGGCCGCACCAGTGCGGGCTTCGGGATTGTGATCGGGGAACTTCGGAGCTTGTTCAGTCACGTCACCCTCAAACCCGTCAACGATGAGAACAAAGGACTGACCTTTGGAGTAATCGCCAGCAACGGTCGGAACAAATTTGTAGATCGAACCCGAGCGGTCTTCGTCAACAAAGTACATTGTCGAGCCGTCGTGGCTGAACCGCAGGCCTTCGATCGATACATTCGGAACAGCGGTCAGTTCGGTAACGGTCTGGGTGCCAGCATCGCCGAGGATGTTGTCCACTTCGAACATGCGGCCTTGGCCGGACCATTCTTCTGCAACCAGCAGCGTGCCTTTGGGTGTCAGGGTTGCAGGGTCAAGCGCACCGAAGTCGTTTTCCCAGTTGTCGTCTTTGCCGCCCATGTCGCCTTGGAACAGGACAACGTTGGTATCGGTTTCAAGGTCGTAACGGCTCAGGCCAGCGCCGTACATTACCTCATGCGGTGTGAACAGGAAGCGACCGGAGGCGTCAAAAGCGCTCATGTCGAACATGGCAGCGTTCTGTGCATCTTCACCCATGTCCGGTACGCGGACAACGGATTGGGCGGCGTCTGCTTCGATTTCGGCCAGGGAGGTGAGGTTGCGGTAGGTCACGCCCGCCGGAACCTGCCAAGGAGAGTTCAGTTCGTTAATGTGGTTCGGGCCCTGTGCAACCGCAGCGGATTGGGTCAGGGGGATAAAGAATGTGTCTGTTGCAGCGTTCGCAGCTTGCGCAGCAGCGAGGAGCGCACAAAGAGAAACGGTTGTTTTCCGCAGCATACCGAGGGTCCTTCCTAGTTCGGCGACAAAATCGTCTAGCGATGCGCGTCAGTAGAAAGTGGCTGTAACAGGTGCGCGAAAGGTGCGTGACGTTTTCGCGACGATCGGAAAAAAGGGGCGAAGGGGGCGCTGCCCCCTCTGGCCTGCGGCCATTCACCCCCGGGATATTTGGAGCACAAAGACAAACAGCGGAGCCAAAGGACCCCGCTGTTTGCTGTTTATCGAAAGGGTGTCGGCGTCTTAGCGACGACGGCCACCACGGCGACGGCCACCGCCGGCTGCGGATTGTTCTTCAACCGGCTTGTTGAAGTTGATCCAAGCACCACCGTGCGGGTCGTGGTTGGTCAGCATGTTGGCGGCGCGGATGGCTTCCATTTCTTTACCGGCGCGCGACTGGGTGGAGCCGATGCCGGTCAGTTTGCAGAGCGTTTCGTCGTCGATATCGTCAGGAAGGATGATGCCGGCTGCTGCGAGCTCGTCTTTCTTTTCCTGAATTTTCTTCGGGCCTGTGGGAAGGGCACAGGGGTTCATGATCGCAGAGGTCATGCCAGCGCCCATTGCCATCGGCAGGAAGGCGTTGTTGATGCCGTGACGGTTCGGCAGACCGAAAGAGATGTTCGACGCACCACAGGTGGTGTTCACGCCCAGCTCTTCGCGCAGGCGACGGACCAGAGCAAACACCTGATTGCCAGCGGTTGCCATAGCGCCAATCGGCATGACGAGCGGGTCAACGACGATGTCGTAGGCCGGAATGCCGAAATCGGCGGCGCGTTGTACGATTTTCTTGGCAACTTCGAAACGGACATCGGGGTCTTCGGAGATGCCGGTGTCATCGTTGGAGATCGCAACAACCGGAACGTTGTATTTCTTGACCAGCGGCAGAACGAATTCCAGACGCTCTTCTTCACCGGTGACGGAGTTCAGAAGCGGGCGGCCTTTGGCGGCTTGCAGACCTGCTTCGAGAGCGGCAGGAACCGAGCTGTCGATGCAGAGCGGAACATCGGTGAGACCTTGAACCAGCTCTACGATTTTGGTCATGAGTGGCGGCTCGGTTTCGTTCGGGTTCGGGTTCGAGTTGTAGACAACACCAGCGTTGATATCGAGGATGTTGGCACCAGCAGCGACCTGTGCGAGCGCGTCTTTTTCGACGGTCGAGAAGTCACCTGCTTCGAGTTCGGCGGCAAGTTTCTTACGACCGGTCGGGTTGATCCGCTCACCGATCACGCAGAACGGCTGATCGAAGCCAATGATGGCGGTTTTTGTTGCGGACTCGACGATTGTGCGGGTCATTTGATCAGCTCTCCTCAGGCTTTATTTACAGGAGTGGCGGCTGCGCCACCGTTTTCGATGGCCCAGTTGGCGTTGGTTTTGATGCCGCCAAGGGGGAAGAAGTGGACCTGTGTGATATTGAAATCAGGGTTCGCAGCTTTGTGAGCGGCGAGCTCGGACAGGATATCGGTCGGTTCGTAGGGCAGGACGAGTTTGGTCACGTCGAGTGCACGTTTCTGGAGCACCTTGAGCGACGGGCCAACGCCACATGCCATAGCGAATTTGATAAGGGTTTGCAGTTTGGCAGGACCGGCGATGCCGATGTGGATCGGAATGGTCACGCCAGCGTCGGACAGGGCGTTTGCCCATTTGATGACGGGTTTCGCGTCAAAGCAGAACTGCGTTGCCAGAGCCATTTCGGCATCGGTGCTGTCTGCGAATTTCTGTTTCCAGCGCAGGGCGTCCATGACGTTTTTATCGCTGCCATCGGGGTCGATGTCGCGGTTGCCTTCGGGGTGGCCGGCAACGTGGAGGCGTTTGAAGCCTGCGCGGTCGAACACGCCGGTTTCAAGGAGCTGCATGGAGCTGTCGAAGTCACCAACAGGGGCCGGAACGCCACCGGCAAGGATCAGGCCCTGATCGACGCCAGCTTCGCCAGCGTAGCGGTTTGCCCAGTCTTCGAGGGTAGCCGCGTCACGGATGATGCGCGCCGGGAAGTGCGGCATCGGGTCGAAACCTTCGTTGCGCAGGCGAACAGCCGTTGCAACCATGTCTTCGATCGGGGTGCCATCGATGTGGGCGATATAGACGCGGGTGCCAGCGGGAAGAAGGTCGCGGAAATCGTCAACCTTTTCCGCGGTACGCGGCATCACTTCGATAGAGTAGCCTTGGAGGAAGGCCTCAAGATCGGCAGAGGCGAACCGTTCGGTTTCTTTTTTGCGCAGGAAAGGCACCAAAGCCATTAGAGTCTCCTTCAAAGAGCGGGTCACGATTTGTATCCCAGGTTTTGTATTAAGGTTTTGAGGTGGTCCGCATCGTATTCTTTTTCGATGCGAGCAGCGGTTTCGGTGGCGGCAGCTTCGTCGCTTCCGTCAACGGTGATCGGGTCGGCTTTGCGCCACGCCGAAAGATATTCATCGGTTCCGGCCATGCCTGCTTTCATTGCGGCACGGTCAATGGCGAGCTCGAACCGTTCGGAGAGCTGGAGCTTGTGTCCACGGCGACCCTTACCTGCAATTACCTGAGCAGGGATGTCGCGCCAGTATACGATTGTCACGTCGGCCATCGGTGATTCCATGATTTCACATTAAGATGTTTCTACGCGGTGCGTTTTCCGACATAGGGTCGGTTTTCGACATGACGCGATGTTCCAGCGACTTGTGGCTCTTCCGGTACTTGCGCAAAACTCCGCTCAGGCATAGGTTGGGGGTAACTTGAAATGGAGGGCGTATCCTATGGCGCCCAAGCGTCCCCGAGGTGCGGGCGCATTCCCGAAAGCGGTCGAGTCACCCGCGCCCACAAAGCCGGATTCCGCCTCGCTCTATGCGGCATTGGATCTGGGAACAAACAGCTGTCGGATGCTGATCGCCCAACCAAAGGGCAGTCAGTTTCATGTAGTCGACAGCTTTTCAAAGTCGGTCCAGTTGGGCCATGGCCTCGAAAACACGGGGCGGCTGAGTCGTACCTCTATGAACAGGACGATCAGCGCGCTCCGTATTTGCAAACAAAAGCTTCAGCGTCACAAAGTGGGGCGGATGCGGCTTGTCGCAACCGAGGCGTGCCGGCGTGCAAAGAACGGTCCGCAGTTCATCAGCCAGATTCGGCGTGAAACGGGGCTTCGGCTCGAAATTATTCCGCCCGAGGAAGAAGCCCGTCTGGCCGTCATTTCCTGTGCACCTCTGGTAAGCACAAAGACCGAACAGTTGCTGGTTGTCGATATCGGCGGCGGTTCGACCGAACTGGTGTGGATTGACCTGACAAACGTCCCGCGTCGGGAACGTCCCGGTGCGATCATGCGCCTTCATCGCGGGTTTTCACACGATGCAGGACCGTTTGCGGCCGCCAAAGTTGTGGATTGGATTTCGGTGCCTTTGGGCGTGGCGACGCTGCGTGACCAGTTTCACGACGTCGAAGACGACGCCGCCCGCTTTGCATTGATGAGCTGGTTCTTCGAAGAACAGCTTGCGAAATTCAGCCCTTATTCCGCCGAACAAACCCGCGACGGGTTCCAGATCATCGGGACAAGCGGAACTGTGACAACGGTTGCCGCCAGTTATCTGGGACTGAAACGCTATGACCGGACCAAAGTGGACGGGCTTCGGATGACCAGTGACCAGATCGACTCTGTCATTCGGGACTACCTGATGCTTGGCCCTGACGGTCGGCGGATGGACCCGCGGATCGGTCGTGACCGGCAGGCATTAATCATGTCGGGCTCTGCGATTTTGCAGGCACTCATGCGGATCTGGCCGACCGACCGTTTGTCGGTGGCGGACCGTGGTTTGCGCGAGGGGCTGCTCTATGCGCAAATGAGTGCGGACGGCGTGCTTGAGGATACGCCGTTTTAGGGATAGAGGGTGCGACTTCGTCGAACGGATTTGAGCAATGGCAAAGAAACCCGGAACCAAAAACACCAGCGGACGCGGACAGCGGGACCTTTTCGTTAAGGTGAAAACCGCCCGTGGACGTAAAACTTCGTCCACCCGTTGGCTGCAACGGCAGTTGAACGATCCTTACGTGAAACGGGCCAAGGCCGAGGGGTTCCGTGGGCGCGCGGCGTTCAAGATCATGGAACTGGACGACAAATACCGCTTTCTTGTTCCGGGTGCGCGGGTTGTGGACCTTGGTTGTGCACCGGGCGGATGGTGTCAGGTTGCTGTTCAGCGCGTGAATGCGCTGGGTGAAAAGCAGGGCAAACGCGTCGGGACTGTTTTGGGTGTCGATCTGCAAGAGGTCGAACCGCTCGCCGGTGCCGAAATTCACCAGCTCGATTTTCTGTCAGATGACGCGGACCTGAAAGTTAAGGAATGGCTGGGGGGCGAAGCTGACGTTGTCATGTCTGACATGGCTGCTGCATCCTCGGGTCACAAACAGACCGACCACCTGCGGATTATTACGCTTTGTGAACATGCTGCCTATTTCGCATTCGACGTTCTGACGCCGGGCGGCACGTTCGTTGCCAAAGTTCTGGCTGGCGGGGCCGAGGGCGAATTGATGAAGACCCTCAAGTCCCGTTTCAAGAGCGTCGCCAACATCAAACCGCCATCATCGCGATCCGACAGTTCCGAAAAATTCGTCGTTGCCCGCGGCTTTAAAGGCCGTGATGGCGAAGGCTCGGGCGATTACGACGAAGAAGAATAAGTGTGGAAAACGCGCTCGTCCCTGAATTCGCGGTGTCGGACTGGCGTGCCTCGAAACGGTTCTATTGCGATGTGCTTGGGTTCGAGCGTGTCTACGACCGACCCGAGGAGGGGTTCTGTTATCTTCGGCTCGGGCAAGCGGATATTATGATCGACCAGATCGGTGAGGGACGGACCTTTGATGACGGCCATTTGCCGAAGGACCGCCCTTTCGGTCGTGGCGTCAATGTCCAGATCAGGGTGGAAGCGATTTCGCCAATGGTCGACGCGCTGACCCGTGCAGGCTATCCTCTGTTTTTGCCGGTCGAAGAAAAATGGTATCGGACGGGTGACACCGAAAGCGGTAACCGTCAATTTGTGGTTGCCGATCCTGACGGGTATCTTTTGCGGTTTTACGAAGACCTTGGATCGCGGTAGAGCCAAGGGCGTTCAAACGCCCTTGAAAAAATCCTTGGAAGGATTTTAGCGCGTCGGTAGCTTCCAGTTCGGACGCGGGAAATGGCAGGTGTATCCGTCAGGGATGCGTTGCAAATAGTCCTGATGTTCCGGCTCGGCTTCCCAGAAATCGCTGACGGGTTCGACTTCGGTCACGACCTTGCCGGGCCAAAGGCCCGAGGCATCCACATCTGCAATCGTTTCAATCGCGGTGAGCTTTTGTGCCTCATCCGTGACGTAGATCGCAGAACGATAGGACATGCCGATATCATTGCCCTGACGGTTCTTTGTCGTCGGGTCGTGGATCTGGAAGAAGAGTTCAAGCAGTGCGCGGTAGCTGGTTTCGGCATCGTCAAAGATGACCTCGATCGCTTCGGCGTGGGTGCCGTGGTTGCGGTAGGTCGCGTGGGGGATGTCACCGCCGGTATAGCCGCAACGGGTGCTCAGAACGCCCGCATGATGGCGGAACAGTTCCTCCATTCCCCAGAAACAGCCTCCTGCCAGAACCGCGCGTTGCTTAGCCATTGGGAACCTCCACCTGATCTATCAGATCACCGTAGCCTTCTTTTTCCATGTCGGCCAATGGAACAAACCGTAACGACGCCGAATTGATGCAATACCGAAGTCCACCCAGATCGCGCGGGCCATCATCAAAAACATGGCCCAGATGGCTGTCACCGTGTTTCGAACGCACCTCAACGCGGACCATTCCGTGGCTGGTGTCAGTCAGTTCAACGATGTTGGACGGCGTGACCGGTTTGACAAAGCTCGGCCACCCACAGCCCGAATGATATTTGGCTGAAGAGGTGAACAAGGGTTCGCCGGAGACCACATCCACGTAGAGGCCCGGTTCTTCGTTATCCAGATATGCGCCTGTTCCCGGTCGTTCGGTCCCGCATTCCTGCGTGACGCGGTATTGTTCCCTGTTCAACGCGGCGATTGCCTCGTCGGTTTTTCTGTAGTGTGCCATGATATCCCCGGCTGTTCTTTTGCTTGAGGATATGGTGCTGGGGCAGGGAAAGGCAAAGGCGGAGTATTCACGTCCGTGTTAGGCGTGTTCAATTGGATTGAAGGTGCGGTGGCCGTGGGGCGACCCCTAACTGCACTGGCGTCCGATCACATTACAGTCGTCGTCGCGGTAATAGGTGCAGTTACCCTCTGTTATAACTGCCGCGCAATAGCCACCCTGAACAGGGCCAGAACCAGGCGCCGGAGCGGCAAGGTTTACCAAAGTGAGCAAAGCCACGACCACCCAAGCGCCGGCAAAACGATAGGTGATGTTCGGTGCGACATCCGTCGCCGTCCACAAGAGATATAGAGCGATCGGGAAGAGGACGAAGGCCATCAACGGATTGATGAGCCGGAAGCCTGTCAGGGCAAACAGAACGACAACGGCGACGGTGATCCCGATTTTCCAGTTTTTGTCGAAATGCGGACCCTTCCAGAGCCCGTAAAGGCCAACGGGAAAAAAGACGAGCAACCAAGCGATCAAAAGAGGCTTTTTTGAATACCAATGCAGTGTTTCGATTTCATCTGTCATGACACGGATTTCCAATAGCTTTGCGGATGCTGAATTCGTCAGGGCAGAATGAAGTCCTTATGCGTATCAATCAGTAATCTAGCCGACAGATGCGCGCGTTTAACCTGTGTCAAGTCAGGAGATTTGGTGGCGGAAGCGCAACGGCGGAAATGCCGACGCGACTACGTTTTGGTGGCGGAAGCGCAACGGTGGAAATGCCGACGCGACTGCGTGGCGCTGGGGCCGCGACGCCCATCGTAGATTCTTGCATGTTCCGAAGAACGCCGAAAATAACTGAATAAACATAGTAGTATAGCGAATTCATAGTTCCGATAGAGTCTTTCAAAACCCTATGGTTTCCGGTATCAAAAGGGGGACCAATACGGGGACCATAGTATAAAACTTGGATAGGGCAGCATGGGTAAGAGGCTGACAGCGGCGTTCGTGAAGAATGTCCAAAAAACGGGTAGCTATTCGGACATGAACGGGATCGGGTTGCGCCTTCGGGTTCGAAACGATGGGCGGAAAAACTGGATTCAGCGTCTAACGGTCAATGGCAAGGTACGGGAAACGGGTTTGGGGTCATGGCCTGTGGTGACACTGGCTATGGCCCGCGACAAGGCGATTGAGAACAAGCGGATGGTGCTTGGTGGTCTTGATCCGATTGAGGAACGCCGGAAGCAAATTGCACGGATCACCTTTGCCGACGCCGTTGATCAGTACATCAAAGTCAAGGTTGTCGAATTCAGAAATGACAAGCACCGGAAACAGTGGCGCTCGACCTTAGACAACTACGCTGTGCCGATTATCGGGACGTTGCCTGTGGATGGCGTCACCGTGACGGACGTGCTGCGTGTCCTTGAGCCGATCTGGACGACTAAAACCGAAACCGCGACACGGCTCAGGCAGCGCATGGAGGCTGTGCTGTCATGGGCAACGGTTGCGGGCTACCGGAGGGAGGCCAATCCGGCGATCTGGGCTGGGAACCTGTCTGAAATGCTTCCCAAGCCGAGCAAGGTCGCCAAGAAACGTCACCATCCCGCCGTGAAGGTCTCGGACATGCCGGATTTCTGGCGTGAACTCGGGAAACGTGAGGGCATGAGTGTAATGGCGCTCCAATTCCTCTGCCTGACTCTGGCCCGCTCTGGTGAGGTGCGCGGCATGACGTGGGATGAAGTGGATATAGAGGAGAAGCTGTGGCGCATTCCCGAAGGGCGTATGAAAGCCGGACGAGAGCACCGCGTTCCTTTACCTGATGAGGCAGTTAATCTTTTGAATTCACTTCCTCGCATAAAGAATTGTGATTACGTGTTCTTTTCTACTCGGAATGGCCCAATGTCTGACATGGCTCTCTCTGCCGTCATGCGGCGTATTGACGAGAAAGCGGAGGAAACCGGAGGTCAGCGGTTCCTTGATCCGAGCTCAGGTCGCCCCGCAGTTCCGCACGGAATACGCTCCACGTTCCGCGATTGGGCGGCGGAAAACGGTGTCGATCACATTCAAGCGGAACTGGTGTTGGCGCATACCGTGGGGAGTTCAGTTGAGCGGGCTTATCGGCGGACGGACATGTTCGAAGCGCGGCGGGAAGTATTGAGGAAGTGGGTAGAATTTGTGGGGGCGTAAAAATGATGCAGAGAATAGTGTCCCAAATCTTGTATTTCTTCAGTGCCGAAGGTTGCACCTTAGATTGCAGTTTTCAGGGTCACTTAAACTTTCAAAGGCTTACC
>JBNKUW010000030.1:0-20547 GCA_050298835.1 Marivivens sp. | reverse complement strand
TTCGACCTGATATATTACCAATGATTGAAAATAAAATTGAGCCTTCGTCGTTTGTACTGGATGTGGAAGAGCCTTGATGCATGGGCGATATGAGGCAAGTCGTCCTGAAGATCGCGGGCCGGTGATGCTGGCTGTGGTGGTCGACCGCACGCCACAGCCATCTGCACTTGGGGAAACGAGAGGGGGACATGCTAGGCTTCTGAACACTGGGGATTGAAGCGTTTTGTCTCCCTGCAGTCTGCAACCCGAAATTCAGATTGAACTGTGTTCTGCGACAAAGGGGCTGCTTCGACGGGCGTTCGCACGGTATTTGGCAGGGGAAAGCCCGTTTTCGGTTACAAACGCATCGTAAAATGCCGAAAGCGAGGCAAAACCACTGTCGAGAGCAACGCTTGCTATTTTGATGTCTGTTTCGGTCAATTGCATCCGTGCATGTGACAGCCGTGCTCTTTGAAGTTGCTGTTTGATCGTGACGCCCATAACACTTTTGAAAAGCGCGCTTGCCCGACCTTTTGAAAGGTTTGAGGCTGCTGCAATGTCACCGACGTTAATCGCAATTGTGAAGTTGTCAGCGATATAGCGAAGCATAGCTTCGACGTGAAGCATTGCCTGAGAGGTGATTTCGCCCTGAATAGGGGTCGTTCTGGGGGCAAGGAGTATATCCCAACCTTCAAGTGCCAAGCGACGCAAACGGTTTTCGATTTCCGTCAGATGTAGCCGCCGCCATGCATCTGTTTTTTGGTCCTGCTCTTCAATGAGCCCGTCCATAAATACCTTGTCAGACTGTTTTACATCCCGACTGCTGATGACCGCCCCTGAAAGGATATCGTCCATAAAGTCAGATGGGAGCCCCCAGCGGATAAACTGCCCCAAAGAGAGGTAGATGTTTGTAATGAGACCACGTCCGCGTACTGACGAAACAAGGTGCGGGGCAGCCCCCCAGAACACGGTGATGTGTCCGGGCTTCAGTTGTGCCTGAGCGCCCGAGAAGGAGTAGTCCATTTCACAGTTTTCAAGAAAATTAATCTCGACTGACGTGTGATGGTGATACGGCGTATCAAACAGATCGGGCACGTGCCGTTCGATCAGAAAGTCATTCGGAGATGGAACGCGCGTCTGGTCGACCTGCTCTGAATAGGGAATCAGATCGTAGGCATCTCGATTATATCGGGTCATAGTAGATCTCTAAACAATGCCTGTTTTTGGCAATATCTGCCTCTTGATTGAGCGATTCCGTGCATTTTCCGGAATTCAATAGAGCAAAACAGGAAGTTTCGCGAGCATATTCGTGAAAACTTTGCCGTACATCAGGGAGGAACTATGATGAATATTTCAAATCCGTTGCTGCGGTCGCTTCTGGCCGGAGCGTGTGTGGCAGCTATTTCCGCACCGGCATCTTTTGCCGACGCAATGCCGCCCGAAACCAGTCTGGCCGGCGTAGAGTATGATCTGATCGGCCGCGACGATCTTTACACGTATCGCGCACTATCCGAGTACCATCAGGCTCCGTTCTTGGACGCTCTTGTTGCCGAGGGTAAGCTGCCTCCGGTTGCGGATCGTCTGCCCGCTGAGCCGCTTGTTTTTGATGCTGGGGCAATGGTCGACGGTATTGGTGTCTACGGCGGCGTCTTCCGCCACGTGATTGGTGGACGTCCTGAAGGTTACAACTGGCTTGCCGGTCAGCACCAAGGTTGGGGCGGTATCAACATGGCCGTTCAGGAATGCCTTGTTCGCCAAGGCCCGCGCTGGCAAATCCTTCCTGAGGATCAAACCGGTCCGCTTCCGAACCTAGCAAAAAGCTGGGAATGGAACGACAACATGACCGAGTTGACCATGCACCTGATTGAAGGCGCAAAATGGTCGGATGGCGATCCGTTTGACACCGAAGACATTGCGTTCTGGTGGAACGACAACGTCGAAAACGAAAACATCGCATCCCGTATTACTGCTGGCTCGTTCGGCGGTGGGGCTCAACTCGAAGTAATTGACGATTACACTTTCAAATTCGTATTCCCGTCGGCACAGTCGAACACCGTTGTAGAAGGGCTCGCTTATATTCAGGGTTGTCCTGGTCCGAGCCATCTCCTCAAAGCAAACCATCCCGATTACAATTCGGATGCAACCTACGAAGACTACCTGAACGCATTGCCGGCAGACAATCTGCCGATCGCGGTCATGGGTGCTTGGGTGCCGGTTGAATACCGTCCGGACGAAATCGTGGTCATGCGCCGTAACCCTTACTATTGGAAGGTTGACGATGCAGGAAACCAGTTGCCCTACATCAACGAGATGCAGTTCAAACTGACCACTTGGGATGACCGCTCGACGCAAGCTGTTGCAGGTACCGGTGACTGGTCCAACATGGAAAACCCGGGCAACTTTGTCGAAGCTCTGAAGCAGGCACAGGATCCGGATGCACCGGTAGACGCAAAATTCGGCCCGCGTACTCTCGCATGGCGGATCGAGCTGAACTTTGCAGCAAACATGGCCGAAACACCCTATGATGAAGAGCTGCGGAACCTGTTCCGTAACCTCGAATTCCGTCAGGCTCTTAGCTATGCGCTGGATCGTGATGCAATCGGTCAAGCTCTGGCTCGTGGTCCGTTCGCATACCCCTACATGGGCGGTTATGCTACGGGTTCACCGTACTACCATGCCGAGGCGACCTTCTACACGCCGTTCGATCAGTCCACTGCGATGGAGCTGCTTGCTGGGCTCGGTCTTGAGGATACCGACGGGAATGGTGTCCTGAATATGCCGGGAACCGGTGAAGATCTTGTCATCGACATGACCTTTAAGGCGCAGCGTAGCGACGACCGCAAACAGATCGACGCTGTAACGTCGCTGTTGTCCGAAGTCGGTATTCGTGTCCTGCCTAAGTCGGTCGACGAAACCAGCTTTGATCCGATGCGGAACTCAGGTGACTTCACCGCGATCTTGCAGCGTGCCAACTTTGTGCTTCCGACACGTGAAGCCTGTGTCAACCTGCCGGTTTCGGATATCTGTCCGGCATTCCATGTGTCTTCTGACGAAGGTCGCGACTTGCTTCCATTCGAGGCAGAGCTCTCTGATCTTGTTGGACAGTTCAACTCGACCGCAGACGCTGCTGCACAAGCGGCGATTGCTGACCAGATGCAGTCGATCCTGACTGAAAACGTCTACAACGTCGGTCTTGTTCAGGTCCCCGCAGCCCTGTTGGTCAACAAGCGTATCATGAACGCTCACCCTGGTACGCCAGTGTTCATGTACGAATGGGCCGAAGACGCGGTTATTCGTGAACGCCTCTGGGTTCCGGCCGAAGAACAAATCGGCGAACTCCTCCCAGGAACTATTGCTGAATACTAAGCGGTAGTTTCCGGCTCGGATCTGGCCTTTCATGTGGGCCAGATCCACCAATCCCCTTGTAGCCCAGACGGTTACTGGAATTCTCACTTGATGGAGGGTCACGTGGATTTCGTCGCTTTTCTTTTCAAACGACTGGTTGTAGCGATCCCGTTGCTGATCGGTATTTCGATCGTTTCGTTCGTGATCATTCAGGCCGTCCCGGGTGATTTTGTTGATACCTGGATTGCGAATACATCGGCTCAGACCGGTAAATCCTATGACGAGCTTTTGCCGCAAGCTATGGCGATGCGGGAACGGCTTGGACTCGACCAACCGATCGTTATCCAATACCTCACTTGGTTGAAGAATATCGTTCTACACGGTGATTTTGGGATGTCGTTCGAACATAACCGCCCAGTCACCGAAGTTATTGGAACACGTTTGCCACGCACGTTGCTGTTGGCTGTTATGACACTAGTTGCCGGTCAGGTTATGGGTGTCTTGCTCGGAATTTATGCAGCGACCAATCAGTATAAACTTGGCGACAACCTTGCGACTGTTATTGCCTTTCTCGGCATTGTGATCCCCAAATTCGTTATCTCACTGGTGATCCTCTATTACCTCGCGATTGTTTGGCATTCGCCCTACATCGGATCGATCAATTCTCCAGAATATATCCTTCAAGATCATTGGTCCTTGGCCAAATTCTGGGACTTCCTGAAACACGTCTGGCCAGTGCTGCTCGTTTCGGTTTGGGCCGGACAGGCCTACACTACCCGGATGATGCGGGGAAATCTGCTGGATGTTATGAACATGCAGTATATTGAAACAGCCCGTGCCAAAGGTCTGTCACGCCGTAAGGTGCTGATGAAGCACGCTGTTCCGAATGCTCTACACCCGGTGATCATGAACCTCGGGACACGGTTCGACTACATGATCAAGGGCGAGCTCGAGATTGCGATTGTGTTGGGCATTCCCACTGTTGGTCCGCTTATCCTGAGCTCTGTCGGCAACCGCGATATGTATGTTGTCGCTGCAATTTTCATGATCGTCGCCGTGCTCTTGGTCCTAGGCAACATCTTTGCCGACCTTGTGCTCGCTCTTCTTGATCCGCGCGTTCGCCGTGCGACCATCACCAGTCGATAAGGAACAGCGAAATGACCGATATTTCACTGAACGCCGAAGCCGTTAAGCCCGGTCCGCATTTGACATACTGGCAACTGGTCCGCCGGCGTTTTCTCCGAAACCGTTATGGCGTGGTCGGACTGGTCGGATGCCTGTTCATCGCTCTCACAGCCGTGTTTTACGGGTTCCTTGCCCCCTACAGTGCAGAGACCAAAGACCGTGTTTCGATATACACGCCGCCTCAGGCGATCAGAATAATTGCACCGGAAGGGGGACTGACGCGCCCCTATGTCCTCGGATTTTCCGAAGAAATGAACATGGACACGTTTGAAATCACGTTTGTCCCCGATCCGACCCAGCGTCACGATCTGGCTCTGTTCGTGAAAGGAACACCATGGACTTTTCTTGGGCTTGAATTTGAAACCCACCTTTTCGGAACAAATGATGGCGTATTCTTCCACTTGCTTGGCACGGATTCACTTGGGCGTGACGTGTTTTCGCGGATGCTGCAAGGAACCCGTGTAACGCTTTTGATGGGTCTCCTCGTTATGGCGGCATCGTGTGTAATCGGGACGACCGTGGGGGTATCCTCGGGTTATTTTGGTGGACGGTTTGATATGCTCGTCCAGAGGATTGTGGAGTTCGTGAAGTCTTTCCCAGATCTTCCGCTCTACCTTGCTTTGGTGGCGATCCTGCCGCGTCGAGCGGACCCGATGACCATCTTTGTGATGTTTGCTTTGATCTTGGTGCTTCTCCGTTGGGCTGACCTGTCACGCGAACTCCGTGGAAAGGTCATTTCGATCCGGTCGATGGACTATGTCCGATCTGCGGTTGCAGTTGGCGCGTCGGACGGACGGATCATCGGGCGTCATATCGTTCCGAACACGTCGTCACATATTATCGTTTGGGCGACCTACCAGTTGCCCGAGGTCATCCTCCTCGAGAGCTTCCTGTCCTTCCTCGGTGTAGGGGTTCAAGCCCCAATGGTCAGCTGGGGAACGATGCTGAACCAGGTTCGTGATTTCCAGTCTTTTGCTGCGGCACCGTGGCTGATGGCTCCCGTAGGTATGATCGTAATTTCCGTGCTGGCCTTCAACGCCTTTGGCGACGGTTTGCGCGATGCAATGGACCCTTATTCAAATGACTAATCCGCTGTTGAAAATTGAAAATGTCGTGGTGGATTTTAAAACCGTCACTGGAACTGTGAACGCAGTACGTGGTCTTTCGTACGAAGTGGATCGCGGAGAAACGCTTGCTGTTGTGGGAGAGTCCGGTTCCGGTAAATCGGTCACGGCCCGCGCAATTATGTCCATGTTGGCCGAGAACGCGACCGTCGGACAGGACAGCAAGATATGGTTCGACGGAGAAGATATCTCAACGTTTTCAGAACCACAGATGCAGAAAATCCGCGGCAATAAAATTGCCATGATTTTTCAGGAACCGCTGACCTCACTCAATCCGATCTACAAGGTTGGAGATCAGGTGGCAGAAATTATTCAGGTTCACCGACCAATGTCCAAAGCGGACGCACAGAAAGAGGTTTTGCGCCTGTTCAAAGAAGTGCAGCTCCCTGATCCTGAGGCGCGTTTGGGCCAATATCCGCATGAAATGTCCGGTGGCCAACGGCAACGGGTGATGATCGCGATGGCCTTGGCGAACAAGCCGGACCTTCTGATTGCTGACGAGCCGACAACGGCGTTGGACGTGACCGTTCAGGCGGAAATTCTGTCATTGCTCAAGGACTTACAGAAGTCTCACAACATGGCTGTGATCCTGATTACACACGACCTGACGGTTGTTGAAAAAACGTCGGACAACGTTGTTGTGATGCGCTATGGCGAGGTTGTGGAGCGCGGAAAGACTTCTGAAGTTTTTTCGAACCCACAGCATCCATACACCAAACACCTACTGGCGAGCGAGCCAAAGGGGCATCCTGATCCTCTTGATCCTTCTGCTGAACCGCTGATGACGGCCGAAGATATGCGGGTCACATTTCGCATTTCACATGGTGGATTTTTCAGCCGCAAGCACACCGATCTTGTCGCCGTGAACGACATTTCCACGACAGTCCATCGAGGAGAAACCCTCGGTATTGTCGGGGAGTCCGGATCGGGGAAAACGACACTTGGTATGGCGATGGTCCGTTTGTTCGAAGCCAACAGAGGAAAAATCACCTTTGACGGACAGCGCTTGGATGGATTGACTCGCAAAGAAATGCGTCCGTTGCGTCCGCGCATTCAGGTCGTATTCCAAGACCCGTTTTCTTCGCTTAATCCGCGCATGATCATTCAGCAAATTCTCGAAGAGGGGCTTGTTGTTAATGGTATCGGCAAAAACGCTGCAGAGCGGGAAGAGCTCGTCGGTCAGGCATTGGATGATGTTCAGATGCCGCGTGACGCCATGCAACGTTTCCCGCACGAATTCTCGGGCGGACAACGACAAAGGCTTGCGATCGCGCGGGCGCTGGCTCTGAAACCGGATTTCATCCTGTTGGATGAGCCGACGTCTGCACTCGATCTATCTATTCAAGCCCAGATCATCGATCTTTTGCGTGATCTGCGGGCAAAGCACGACCTGAGCTACATGTTCATCAGCCACGATCTGAAGGTTGTGAAGGCACTCTGCCACAACGTTGTAGTCATGCAGCATGGTGACGTTGTTGAGACCGGACCGACCGGCCAAGTGCTCGAAAATCCGAAGACAGAATACACTCGTCGACTTGTCGATGCAGCTTTCAAAGTAGTGGCCTAACACCATGCACTATAGACTTGATGACGCCAGCCAGACACTGGTCCTTTCGGCAACTGCCGGATTGCCGTGCGTCACCTATTTTGGCGACCGTTTGCCAAACAACGAAGACCTCGATCAGGTCGTCAAAAGCAGCGCCATGGACCTGACTGGCGGGATGCTGGACAAGCTTGCTCCTCTGTCGGTTTGTCCGGTTGGGGACGGCGTGTATCAGGGACAACCTGCGCTTCGGCTGGCTGATGGAAACGGCGCTGAATGCTGTCCTACGTTCAGTGAAGCGAGCATATCGGTAGAAGGGGCAGTCGCGCAGATCGAAGCGCATGATCCCGAGTTAGGCGTTACCTATTCAGCACGCATTGCACTGAATGGCGTTCTAGAGATGTCCGCTGGCGTTAAGACGACTTCGCCGATGCGGCTGAGATGGCTCTCGGTTCCGGTATTGCCTATTCCAGGAAACCAGTCAGAACTTATTGAGTTTTCGGGCAAGTGGCTCGGTGAATTTCAACTTTACCGTCAAACGTTTGCGCCCGGTGCACGTTTGCGGGAGGCGCGTTCCGGTCGATCAGGTCAGGAAGTTCCGCCCTTTGCCTATACGTGTACACAATCTGCGACCTTTACTGCCGGTGAAGCACTCGCTTTTGCCTACGGATGGCCGGCGGGGCATCGGATGATTGCCGAAGAACTTCCTTGTGGTCGTCGGTTGATACAGTTCGGGAATGCTGACGGGGCAGAACGGGAGGCTGGAACCGAATTTTCGACTGCAACACTCACTGTTGCGCGTTCTTCTGTCGGACTGAATGGGTGTGCTGTTCAGATGCAGGCTCATGTGCGCGACAAACTGGTGCCTTGGCCTGATCCGGCGCGTCCGCGTCCTGTCCACTACAACTGCTGGGAAGCAGTCTACATGGACCATGACCTTGATGTGCTGAGCGATTTGGCAGAACGTGCCGCGCGTATCGGCGCAGAACGTTTTGTTCTGGATGACGGATGGTTCGGGAAACGTGACGATGACACTTCGTCGCTTGGTGACTGGGTTGTTAACCGGAGCAAGTGGCCCGATGGCCTTACCCCATTAATAGATAAGGTTCATGCCGAAGGAATGACGTTCGGGCTTTGGGTTGAGCCAGAAATGGTGAACCCGGACTCTGATTTGTATCGGGCGCATCCCGACTGGATCCTTGGGACTTCAGATCAGGTCACTGGCCGCTACCAAATGGTGCTTGATCTCGGAAGACCGGAAGTCATCGACTATTTGTTCGGACGTTTAGATGCGATCCTTGCAGAATATGACATTGACTACCTGAAATGGGATCACAACAGGCTTTTGCCGGTTCTGGATGCGAAACAGGGTTTGGGTATTCTCACACTCCTGTCCCGACTTCGTAGCGCCCATCCGTCAGTTGAAATCGAAAGTTGTGCATCGGGTGGAGGACGTATCGATTACGGAATTCTGCAACAGACGACCCGTGTCTGGTTGTCAGACTGTATTGACGCAATTGAACGGCTCCGTATGCAGCAGGCAGCTGCACTTGTTTTGCCCTCTGCAATAACAGGGAGCCACGTCGGTGCATCCCATTCGCACACGACGGGTCGGGTCCTGCCAATGGCTTTCAGAGCTTGGACAGCAGCAATGCGCCACATGGGATTTGAATGCGACCTTCGCCAGCTTTCCGCAGAAGACGAAGAAACGCTTACACGCATAACCAGATGGTACAAAGAAAACCGCAGTTGGATGATGGCAGGTACGATCCACCAGCTTGATAGCGATGACCCAAGCGTGACGGCGGAAGTCCAGATCGCCGCAGATGGAGATCGTTTTGTAGCCTTTGCGGGACAGAATGCATTTAACCAACAGATTTTACCGCGACCATTGCGGTTGGCCGGGTTGGACGCTGAAGCAATTTACGAAGTGACGCTGCTGAACTCAGATGATCGCGGGTCTCATTCTCGCGGGGACGTTGTCCTGAAGCAAGACACCCTCAAATTGTCTGGGCAAGTACTTATGTCGAAAGGGCTCAACCTGCCGATCGCATGGCCCGCAACGATGTGGGTCATCGAAGGAAAGCGCCTGTAGGCAAGAAAAATTACCAGGAGAGAACAATTATGTCCGGTCCGAAAATCGCATTTATTGGTGCAGGTTCGACAGTTTTTATGAAGAATATTGTTGGCGATGTTTTGCAACGCGAGGCGCTGGGGAATGCTCATGTTGCACTGATGGATATCAACGAACAGCGCTTGAAAGAGAGTGAGATCGTTTTTCAGAAACTCGTTGCCTCGCTCGGTGTCAAAGCAACCTATTCCTTGCACGCAGATCAGCGTGAAGCATTGGAAGACGCTGATTTCGTTGTTGTCGCCTTCCAGATTGGTGGGTTTGAGCCCTGTACGGTCACTGACTTTGAGGTGCCCAAGAAGTTTGGATTGCGTCAGACAATTGCGGATACACTTGGCATTGGCGGGATCATGCGCGGTCTGCGGACGGTACAACATCTGTGGTCAATTTGCGAAGACATGACCGCCATTTGTCCCGATGCGTTGATGCTTCAGTACGTGAATCCGATGGCTATTAATACTTGGGCAATTGCTGAAAAGTATCCGCACATCAAACAGGTGGGCCTGTGTCATTCGGTGCAGCACACCGCGCATGAATTGGCGTCAGATCTACAAATTCCTGATAGCAAAATCAGATACCTGTCTGCTGGGATCAACCACGTCGCCTATTTTCTCAAGTTCGAAGAGATCATGGAAGACGGTAGCTATAGAGACCTATATCCGGATCTCCAGAAAGGATACGCAGACGGAGTGTATCCGCGACCCGAGAGCAGCTGGAACCCGCGTTGCCCGAACAAAGTTCGCTATGAAATGATGAAGCGGATTGGCTATTTCGCGACCGAAAGCTCAGAGCACTTTGCAGAATATGTACCTTGGTTCATCAAGCGTGGTCGCGACGACATTATTGAACGGTTTGGTATCCCGCTTGACGAGTACCCGAAACGCTGCGTCGAACAGATCGCGAGCTGGAAGGATGAGCTTGCGACCTACGAAAGCTCGGACACGATCGATGTTCCTACCTCGGTTGAGTATGCTTCTGAAATCATCAATTCGGTTTGGACCGGACAACCCAGTGTGATCTACGGCAACGTAGCGAACAAAGGGTACATTCCGGCTTTGCCCGAAGGCTGTGCTGTCGAAGTTCCTTGTTTAGTTGATCGGAACGGTATCCAACCAACACGTATCGACAATTTGCCTCCACAACTGGCAGCCATCATGCGTTCAAATATTAATGTGCAGGAGTTGGTGGTTTCAGCGCTAATGACTGAGAACAAAGACCACATCTATCATGCCGCCATGATGGACCCGCACACCGGTTCTGAACTTGATCTGGACCAGATCTGGGAAATGGTTGACGAATTGATCGAAACTCATGGTGATTGGCTGCCACAATGGTTGTCAGGAGCCTCTGACATACGGGTCATCTGAATCATGGAAAGCGATGGGCATACTCCGGTAAATCTTGTCATTGTTGGCGGTGGAACTGCCGGTTGGCTGTCAGCGCACCTTCTTAAGGCCGAAGCCGAACGGCTGAAAAAGCCTTTGAAGATCACGCTGATTGAAAGCTCCAAAATCCCGACAGTAGGTGTGGGTGAGGGGACGACCTCGGTTTTTGGTGGTGTGCTACAAGCGCTCGGTTTTGACGAGAAAGAGTTTCTCGCTCGGACGGATGCAACGATCAAGTACGGGATACGTCATCGCGACTGGCGACGGTTGGGGCATTTCTATGATGGTCCAATCGATGATGCCTATGCGCTTACCGATCGCATTCCTGACGCTGGATCGTGGATCGATATCTTTTGCGTTGCTGCCGGTAGACCGGTTTCCGACCCGCATGTTTTTGCAGCGTTGATGGCGAACGGCAAAGCACCGGTTGCCGAAGTTGACGGCCGTCAGGTGCCTGTTAGCAGATTTCACCATGCCTATCATTTCGATCAGGCAAAGGTCGGTTCCTACCTGCGTAGCAAAGCGCAGGACGTTAAAACCATCGATGCGCTCGTTAGTTCGGCCGAACGTGATGTGATAACGGAGATATCAAAGCGTTAGTGCTTGATACCGGCGAACGGGTATCTGGTGATTTCTTTATTGATTGCACCGGTTTCCGGCGCGCACTGATCAGTGATGTGATGGGCGTAGATTGGGTAGGATACGGAGACATCCTGCCTGTGAACCGCGCGATGCCGTTCTGGCTTGACCTAAAAGACGGTGAAGACCTCCCCGCGTTCACCCATGCGTGGGCGCAAAAATCCGGCTGGATGTGGCAGATACCTACGCAGGGACGTATTGGTTGCGGATATGTTTATTCGGACCGTCATGTCACACCTGATCAGGCCAAAGCAGAAATCGAAAGCGTTCTGGGGCATCCGATTGATCCGAGAAACGATATTCTAATCAACTCTGGCAGGCTTGCAGAGGTTTGGCGCGGAAATGTTCTGGCGCTCGGCCTATCTTCGAGCTTCCTCGAACCTCTTGAAGCGACCTCAATTCACGGAACGGTCATTGCGTTGTTGTTGTTCGCGCAGCGCCATTTTGATGACCTAGGCGCTGTTGATCCTGAAAACCGACGCAAATTTAACAAGGCCATCGCCGGACAGGTCGATGATTTCCGCGATTTCATCAATCTTCACTATGTTTCCGAACGGGATGACAGTCCGTTTTGGAGAGATGTCGCCGATCTTTATATTCAACCGAAAACCCGAGAGAGGCTGGCGACTTGGCAAACTAAAATGCCGGGACCCGAAGATTTTGAGAACGATCTTGGTGGGCTGCCGCACGTTGAAGAACTGTTGCACTATCCAGTGTTGGACGGTCTTGGGTTGCTGAACAGAGATGTCGCGAAATCTGTAATGGCTGCACGCCCAGAATTGCGAAATTTCGCCCGTCAAACAGTGGATCATCTGACAAAACAGGCGCGCTCTGTTGCCAATCAGGCGGTGTCTCACCGCGATTGGCTGTCTGGTCTCGTCGCCCAAAACCACTGAATACACACGCGCCCGAGCGACCTCCTCTCGGGTAAAAGGACTGAAAAATGAGCAAAGATAGACGCAATAGAGCGTGGTACGGAAAACACGACAAAGACGGGTTTATCCATCGGTCTTGGATGAAAAACCAAGGCTTTCCGGATCACGCGTTCGATGGGCGCCCGATCATCGGGATATGTAACACATGGTCGGAATTGACCCCGTGTAACAGTGGCCTCAGAGAGCTTGCCGAAGGCGTCAAACGCGGCGTTTGGGAAGCAGGCGGGTTCCCCGTCGAGTTTCCGGTCATGAGCCTTGGTGAAACTCAGATGAAGCCGACTGCGATGCTGTTTCGCAACCTATTGGCAATGGATGTAGAAGAATCCATCCGCGCTTACGGCATGGACGGCGTTGTTTTGCTCGGCGGGTGTGACAAGACCACACCCGGCCAACTGATGGGTGCTGCCTCTGTGGATCTTCCGTCGATTGTTGTCAGCTCTGGTCCGATGCTGAATGGCAAATGGCAGGGCAAGGACATCGGTTCAGGAACAGATGTTTGGAAATTCTCCGAAGCGGTTCGTGCAGGTGAGATGACGCTTCAGGACTTTATGGCAGCAGAGTCCGGAATGAGCCGGTCCAAGGGTGTCTGTATGACCATGGGCACTGCTTCAACGATGGCCTCACTTGTGGAAGCTATGGGGATGAGTTTGCCGACCAATGCCGCGCTTCCTGCGGTCGATGCCCGCCGCATGGCATTGGCGCATTTGACCGGAAAACGGATTGTGGAAATGGTCGAAGAGGATCTCAAACCTTCGGACATTTTGACCAAGGAAGCTTTCGAGAATGCCATTCTTGCGAATGCTGCTGTTGGTGGTTCGACCAACGCAGTGGTCCATCTTCTCGCGTTGGCGGGACGGGTCGGGATAGACCTGAGTTTGGAAGATTTTGAAATCGGCAGTGACGTCCCGTTGTTGGTGAACTGCATGCCATCGGGGAAATACCTGATGGAGGACTTCTGCTATGCAGGCGGGATGCCTGTCATTTTGAAAGAGCTCTCCGGCCTTCTCAGGAACGCCAAGACGGTTTTGGGCGGGGACATTTCGGACTATGGCGATGGGGCCGAATGCTGGAACCGCGATGTAATCCGCAGCATGGAAGAGCCGCTTAAACCTGCGGCGGGTTTGCGTGTCCTGCGCGGAAATCTGGCTCCGCGCGGTGCAATCATTAAACCGTCTGCGGCAAGCGATCATCTTTTGGAACATGAAGCGGTTGCGCATGTCTTTGATAGCATTGAAGACATGAAGGCGACCATCGACCGCGACGATCTGCCGGTGACCAAAGATACAATCCTCGTTCTCAAGGGATGTGGCCCGAAAGGCTATCCGGGGATGCCGGAAGTCGGGAATATGCCTATTCCTTCAAAACTGGTGAAAGAAGGGGTCCGGGATATGGTCCGCATTAGCGATGCGCGGATGTCTGGCACAGCCTTTGGAACGGTAATTTTGCACGTGTCACCCGAGGCAAATGCCGGTGGTACATTGGCCCTAGTCGAAACCGGAGACCGCATCCGGGTTTCGGCATCCAAAGGCGAGTTGGAGTTGTTGGTGCCCGACGAAATACTGGCAGAGCGCCGCGCCGCTTGGGAACCGGAGGCCCCTCACTATACCCGAGGATACGCCAAGCTCTATATTGACCATGTCTTGCAGGCTGACCAAGGGGCGGACCTTGATTTTCTGGTCGGAAAAGACACGCGTCCCGTTACGAGAGAGAGCCATTGATGACCGAGCTTGCTACCTTTCATGATCTGGCTGGTAAAAGCGTTTTTATCACCGGAGGCGGTTCTGGGATCGGTGCAGCACTGACCGAAGGGTTTCTGGAGCAGGGTTCCAAAGTTGCGTTTGTTCAGCGTTCGGATGCATCAGAATTCTGTGACGAGATGGAGCAGAAGCACGGCAATCGCCCGTTGTTCATTCCATGCGACATCACTGATGCCAAGTCGCTACAGACGGCGGTGTCGAAGGCAAGTCTACAAAACGGGCCTGTGCAGGTATTGGTCAACAACGCCGCGAACGATCAGCGTCATTTGACCGAGGAAGTGACCGAAGATTTTTGGGATTGGTCGATTGCTATCAATTTACGGGCGTATTTTTTTGCCATTCAATCAGTCATTTCAGGCATGAAACAGAGTGGCGGCGGTGCGATCGTTAATTTTACCTCCAACAGCTACATGATGGGAAATACCGGCTATCCAATCTACACGACCTCAAATTCGGGCATAAACGGGATGACGCGGAGCCTCGCTCGTGAATTTGGTCCGGACAAAATTCGCGTAAATGCACTCGCTCCCGGCTGGGTTCTTACGCAAAAGCAGCTCGATAAATGGGCAGATCCCGATGCGCTGGCGGACACACTTCAAAGGCAGTGCTTAAAAGAGCATATTGCCCCTAGAGACATTGTGGACAGCACGCTATTCCTTGCATCGAATGCGAGCCGTATGATGACCGGCCAAGCAATCGTTGTGGATGGTGGCATCGCGGTAACAGGATAGACAATGACCTGGATTGCAGTTGATTGGGGCACAAGCAACCTTCGTGTTTGGAACATGACCGATGACGGGACTGTTCTGGAAAGCAGGTCGTCCGAAAAGGGCATGGGGCGGCTCAAACCCGATGAGTTTGAGGCCGTCCTGATTGGTCTGGTAGATGACTGGCTGAAAGAAGACGGCATCACCACGGTTTTGGCCTGTGGAATGGTGGGTGCCCGTCAGGGTTGGGTTGAAGCCCCCTACAAAACTGTTCCTTGTTCACCGGCGCAGGGCGCAGGGATTGTTGCGCCGGTTCGTGATCCGCGTATTGCAGTGACCATCCTGCCAGGGCTATGCCAATATCAACCTTCGGCTGATGTGATGCGTGGCGAAGAAACGCAGATCGCGGGTTACATCGCGCAAAACCCTGAATTTTCTGGAGTACTCTGCCTTCCGGGTACGCACACAAAGTGGGTTGAGGTTTCTGGCGGTCAGGTCTTGCGGTTCAAAACCTTCATGACGGGCGAGGCGTATGCCCTATATTCAGGTCAGTCTGTGTTGCGCCACAGCGTTGCTGGTGACGGTTTGGAGCCTGAGGTTTTCAAATCCGTCGTAAGCGACGCAGTCACCAGACCGGAGTTGGTTCCGTCAAAGCTGTTCGAAATTCGTGCAGACGATTTGCTGAACGGTCAATCTGGTGTCGTGGCCGGTTCTAAACTGTCAGGTCTTTTGATCGGTCAAGAACTTGCGGCAGCAAGAGACTTTTGGGATCAAAGGGCGGTTGCTCTGATCGGCGCCGAAACTCTGTGCAGTTTGTATTCAGCGGGACTTGGAACACAGGGATACGCTCCTGAAATTATGGATGTCACTGCGATGACCTTATCGGGCTTAACGGCGGTCTACCGACATATAAAGGAAAACTAGAATGGCTCGAAACATTGTCGCAATTCTAAGAGGGTTGACGCCACCAGAGGCGGCTGATGTTGGTCGCGTTCTCGTCAACTCGGGTATCTCAAAAATTGAAGTTCCCTTGAATTCACCCGATCCGTTCGAGAGTATCGGCATCCTCGCAAAACACTTTGGCGACGATGCATTGATTGGTGCGGGCACTGTCCTGACGGCAGAACAAGTGGATCAGGTTGCAGATGTCGGGGGCAAGCTGGTTGTTTCTCCGGACTGCAATCCGGACGTCATCCGACGTACGAAAGAGCGCGGTCTGTTGTCCTACCCGGGTGTCATGACACCTACAGAGTGTTTTGCCGCTCTTCGGTATGGAGCGGACGGGTTGAAGTTTTTCCCGGGAACGCTAGTTGGTCCCGAGGGCGT
Source organism: Marivivens sp. (assembly GCA_050298835.1). Taxonomy (GTDB): domain Bacteria; phylum Pseudomonadota; class Alphaproteobacteria; order Rhodobacterales; family Rhodobacteraceae; genus Marivivens. Next base: position 4,491 of record JBNKUW010000030.1, on the reverse strand, counting down.
AAAGGCGATCCGCGCGGTTCTACCTGCTGGGACAGAGGTGCTTGCAGTTGGTGGCGCAAATCCCGACAATTTTGCGGAATGGAAAGCTGCCGGGGCGGACGGGTTTGGAATTGGAACCGCGCTCTATCGTCCGGGAGATACAGCCGAGGACGTTCGCTTGAAAGCCGAGGCTATTGTAGCCACATATGACAGGATTTGAACCAAGTGCTAACTGCTCAGATATTTGACACACGTACTAATAAACTTGGCGAAGGGCCAATGTGGCATCCCGAACGGCAGCAGCTATTCTGGTTTGATATCCTGTCCAAACAGTTGAGATCGCAGAGCGAGAGCAAGCAGCTCGAGTGGCAATTCGATGAGCATGTGTCTGCAGCAGGTTGGGTGGACAAAGAAACCTTGCTGATTGCTTCGGAAACCGCGCTCTTTCGGTTCAACGTTGAAACAGGCAGCCGGCAAGATGTCGTGCCGCTAGAAGCTGACAATCCGGTTACGCGATCTAACGATGGGCGCGCTGATCCATGGGGCGGTTTCTGGATCGGTACGATGGGAAAAAAAGCCGAACAAGGTGCAGGCGCTATCTATCGCTTTTTCAACGGGCAGATAGAACGCCTTTATAGTCAGATCACAATTCCAAACTCGATCTGTTTTTCGCCGGACAAGTCCTTTGCCTATTTTACAGATACGCCCACGCGGAAAATCATGCGGCAAACGCTGGATGAAAAAGGTTGGCCGAAAGGCGCGCCCGAGGTTTTCATCGATCTGAACCCCGAAGGCCTGAATCCGGATGGTGCTGTCGTTGATGTGCAGGGCTATCTCTGGAACGCTCAATGGGGCGCGTCACGGGTTGCGCGATACTCTCCTGACGGTGAATTGGATTGCGTTGTTTCAGTCGACGCAAAACAACCAAGCTGCCCTGCATTTGGGGCCGGCGACTACGGTACATTGTTCATTACCACAGCAACGGAAAACCTCCTGCCGCCACTGCAAAACAACGGAAAACTGTTTTCTGTTGCCACACAGTTTAGCGGTCAACCGGAGCACCGTGTTTTTATTGATTGAGGAATAAGCATCCGTTTTCGCAAGGTATGTGGCGCAGGCGGTCTGTCTTGGATTGGGAAAGATCAAAAATGAAAAGGACACTTGGAACCTGTTACTACCCCGAACACTGGTCTCGTGACGTTTGGGAGGACGACGCGCGCCGGATGGCAGAAGCAGGGCTGACATGGATTCGCATTGGCGAATTTGCTTGGTCACGACTGGAGCCGACGCCAGGCCAATATGATTTCGATTGGCTTGACGAAGTCATCGAAATTCTGGGTGCTGCTGGATTGAAAGTTGTTCTTGGAACGCCAACGGCTGCTCCGCCAAGATGGGTTGTTGACCGTCATCCCGATATGCTTCCTGTCGATGAACAAGGACGCACCTTACGGTTCGGGTCGCGTCGCCACTACTGTTTCAGCCACGAGGGGTTCAAGCAGGAATGCGCGACGATCACTGAAAAACTGGCGGCTCGCTACGGCAACAATCCGGTTGTTGCGGCATGGCAAACGGACAATGAATACGGCTGTAACGATACGACCTATTCCTATGGTGAAACGGCGCTGATAGCGTTCCGCAATTGGCTTCGCGAGCGTTATGTCACGATCGACGAACTCAATTCCGCATGGGGCAATGTGTTTTGGTCCATGGAGTACAACGACTTTGATCAGATTGATCTTCCCAACCTGACCGTTGCCGAAGTTAACCCGTCCCATATTTTTGACTTCAGAAAATTTAGTTCGGATCAGGTCGTTGCTTTCAACAAACTGCAAGTGGACATTATCCGCGCGCATTCAAACGCACCGATCGCGCACAACTACATGGGCAAAACAACAGAGTTTGACCATTTCGATGTTGGTGAAGAACTCGATTTTGCGAGTTGGGACAGCTATCCGCTCGGCTTTCTTGAGGATCGCCTGAATGAGCCGAGTGAATATGTCAGGGCGTTTGCCCGTCAAGGTGAGCCTGATTTTCAAGCGTTTCACCACGATTTGTACCGAAGCGTTGGCAAAGGACGCTGGTGGATCATGGAGCAGCAGCCGGGGCCGGTAAATTGGGCGCCTTACAATCCCGCACCGCTTCCGGGCATGGTACGACTGTGGACGTGGGAAGCGTTCGCACATGGTGCAGAGGCCGTATGCTATTTCCGCTGGCGGCAGGCCCCGATTGCCCAAGAACTTATGCACGCTGGTTTACTTCGCCCTGATAGTGCAGACGCACCCGCATTGTCCGAGGCGGCACAAGTCGCACGTGAAATTGCCGACGCACCCGTTGTCAGCAACGTCAAAGCCAAAGTCGCTCTGGTTTTTGACTATCAGTCGGATTGGGCGTGGAGCATTCATCCACACGGAGAAGGTCTGGAGTACTTCACTCTGGTATTTGAACATTATCGCGTTCTGAGGAGCTTGGGGATTTCTTTGGATATCGTTTCCAAAGATGCCGACTTTTCCCAGTATTCTCTGATAGTAGCTCCCGGTTTGACGCATATGTCAGAACGTTTCCGGAATTCCATTGAGACGAGCGAAGGCCAAGTTGTTTTGGGACCACGTGGTGGGGCGAAAGATGCCAATATGAACACGCCGGTTCCTTTGCCACCCTCGGTTAAAGGATTGGACATAACAGTAGCCCGCACAGAAAGCTTGCGGCCTGATATGCCAATCGAGCTGGAGCAGGGCGGAAACATCAGCGGTTATTTCGAACACTTGGAAGGGACGGCAACCGCTATTTTCAATACCAAAGATGGCAGTGCCGCAGTCGTTGAGGAAAACAACCTCCTCTATGTTGCAGGCTGGTTGGACAAGGCGGCGATGAAAAACCTGCTGACGGTCGCTTGCGCAAAGGCTTCAATTCCAGTGAAAGATCTGCCTGATGGTTTGCGGTGTCGCGAAACGGATACTGAAGAGTTTTGGTTTAACTACTCCGCAGAAGAAATAACCTATGACGGTCGAGCCTATCCGCCGTGTTCGGTGACGCGAACCTAATCTGACCATCGTACAGGATGGTCAGATGGGCATAGTCAGGTTGCCTGAGCCGTTCTGACAGGCAACGTCGGGACGATCGTTTAGGCCGTTGACCGATAGCCAAGTTCGATGGACAGACGGTTGGTGGCCTCTAGAAGTGCGGGGATGAATTTATCTTGAGCATGGGCCTCAAGGTAATGATCCTGCCCGATGATGGTTATCGCGAGAATGACCTGACCGGTGTGGTCAAAAACAGGTGCTGCATAGGCGTGAATGCCAGGTACGGGCGGCATTTCGACCGTTGCATAGCCAACCTCACGAATGTGTTCGATTTCACGACGCGACACAAAGCGAGTCGTTCCAACGCGGCCGGAACCGGTCGCTTCTCGTTTTTCGCGACTAACTGCGTCTTTGACGATCTTTTCCGGCAGGAAAGCTGAAAAGACCAATCCGCTCGCTGTGCCCGACATGGAGTAGACGGTCCCGGGGCGAGTGTTCATGTTCAACTGGCTGCCACTTTCCTTGACTTGAATAACCGTCGGGCCGAACGATCCCCAAACCACCTGCGCTACGTTTAACGCTGTCCTTTCGGAGAGTTCATTAACCGTTTCACAGGCGAGGCTCATGGGGTCAGTGGTCCGCATGGCTGCTAGACCGATATCAAGTGCGGTTCGGCCCAAATAATAGCGCCCTGTCTCTGCACTTTGTTCAACGAGGCCGATTTTCTTGTAGCTAACAAGGTAGGCGTGCGCCTGTGCCGGGGCAAACCCAGCAACATTTGCAAGATCCTTGAGCATCATCGGTTCTTGTTCCTGGCAAAGCGCTATCAATAGACGCGAGCCAAGTTCTATTGATTGGACGCCGCGGCCTTCGGATTTTTGATCCTTGGATTTGTGCTTTGTGGAGGAGAGCGTCATTTTAGGCCTCTTTGTGGATCGGTTAGCTGCTCTAAACGAGGTCGCTTTCGGCGGTCAGTTCGTCCAAAGAAAGATTTTGCGCGAGGTTTAGCATTCTGGACAATGACGGAGAATCCGCTTGGGTGCAGAGTCTGTCTGACGCTCCGATCAGTGTCGCGACAAAGGACAAATGACCATCTTTGCCAAAGATAGGAACGGAAATCGCATTGACGCCGGGAATGGGCTTTTCAAAAGCTGTTGCATATCCGAGCTTCCGAATATCTGCGGTCAAGCTGTCAAAGTCTTCTCTTGAGACGGTTTCTCCAATCGACAGGCTCCCTGCTCGATGTGAAAGCTCGGCTTCGATCTGCTCTGAGACTTTCGGGTTGGTGTCAAAGGCGGCAAAAACACGACCGGTAGCCGTTCCGGTTACTGAAAACAAAGACCCTTGCCGGAGGTTTAGTGCAGCCTGATTAGGGCCCGCATACATATGAATGATTGTTGGCCCGAACGTGCCCCATACAGTCACGAGTGATAGAACACCATATTCTTCGGAAAACGCCTTCATTTCACGTATTGCGAAAGAGATTCCGGGA
>JBNKUW010000029.1:0-20858 GCA_050298835.1 Marivivens sp. | reverse complement strand
CGCCAAACGCGGGTGTCGAAACCGAAACTATTGCCGAAGTTGTTGGCCTCACCCCTATGCCTGAAAACGCCGCACGTGATTTGATTGCGGAACTGACCGGCGCGAACGGCACCGACGTTGTGGCATTCGGGACAGAAGCCGGACTATTTCAACAACTTGGTATGGATGTTGTCGTCTGCGGACCCGGCTCAATCGTGCAAGCTCACAAGCCGGACGAATTTGTATCGATTGACCAAATGGAACAATGTTTGACCCTCTTGCACAAGCTTGCAGACAGACTTTAACACCCACGGCCCTAAACTCTCGGCTAAAGTCACCGTTTTTGGTTGCAATAGTTTCTCAGCCTAGCAAGGGACGCCATGCAAACCTCGACCGACACCGCCCAGGACACGCCGCACGTTCCACACCGGTTTTACACAACCGGTGACTTTCTTGATCTGATCAATGCCCTACGCGAATACGATCCAGGTGCGGCGTCCCACACGCTCGTCGGATTGTTACGGATGGCAAGTGAGCACGAAGCGCAACCTGTTGAACAGACAGCCCTTCGAATTGCCGGTCTTGCCGAGCTTGAAGGAAAGCAACTTGTCCTGACAGAATCCGCACGAGAGCTTTTGTACAATTTCAGTACGGGCGACTACTCCGGAAGCGTCCGCCCAGGTCGTTACACAGTTCAAGAAGATCCGGACGATCAAGAAAACGACGATTTCCTGAATTCTGGTACTCCGGAACCGGTTGCGCGCCTCAACATTGGCGGCACCAACTATGTCATTGGTGAGCTCGCGGCCCTAGATATGCTCGCATTCCGACCGGAAACCGGCGGTGACTGGGCCCACTTGAACAACACTGTCGAAGAAGGTTGGTCCGCTGTTGCTGCCGAAATTATCTCGGCCACACGCGACACCACCCGCGAATACATCCGGATGCATATGATCCACCGACGTAATGTGAACGTCGGTCCGAACATCATGCTCTTCGATCTTTACGGGTTCGAATGGTTTATCCGTATGGATGATGACGGCGTCTTTGCCCGTGTTGAAGGCCGCGATTGGGAACCCGTCGATGTTGAAGGGCTCGACCTTGAAGAAGATATCGGCACAATTGCCGTTCGGGCCATCATGACTGCGGTGCCTGATGCACGCGAATACTTCCATGATGATGTCAAAGACTGGTCCCGTCGTATCGCTGCAGGCGCGATGGTCATGCCTGCATTCGCGATCTGACCTAACCGATATTACGGTTTTCGAAAGGGCGGCTGACTCAGTCGCCCTCTTCCATTTCTGCGATGAACTTGCGCAGACGTTCTACCGCAGCTTTCTTGATCTGGGATACCCGTCCGGTGGTCACACCAAGAACCTTGGCTATTTCGTACACGTTCAATTCTTCAACGTAGTAGAGTTGAAGTAAGAGCGCTTCGCGTTCAGGAAGTTTACCCAATGCACGGCGTAACAGGACTTTCATCTGCTGATGCTGAAGCTGGTCCTCTGCGGTCTTACTACCGTCAGAAAAGAGCTTTGACTGATCCGTATACAACTCGTCCAGAGATTTGACCTGAGACGCTGCAAAACGGGTTTCCCATTCTTCCAGTTCTCCGACTTCGATACTCAGTTCCGCAGCGACTTCTTCCTTCTCAGGAGTACGCATCAGCGCCTGTTCGAGCTTGGCCGTAGCCGCCCGTACCTTTTGCTGCATGACAATCGTACTACGGCAGACGCTGGCGTTGTCGCGCAGGAAATCGACGATCGACCCCCGAACACGAATTGCCGCGTAGGACGCAAACGAAGCCCCAGCTTTGGGTTGATAGCGACGGCTGGCGTCGATCAGCCCCATATATCCAACTTGCAAGAGGTCATCGACCTCGACCATACGGCCGACGCGACCATACATATGCCAAGCGATTTTCCGCACGATATGCATGTGGTCCGCGACCAGTTTGTCGGGTGAAAGTTTCTGTTCGGCGTAGCCTTTAGTCATCAGCATTGGTTCATCCTCCGCATCGGCGTTCGATCTTCTGCACGGGTCATTGGTGATCTCCTACGACGGGGGTCAGCCACCCTTGGGCAACCGTGCGCAGATCGGCACGGACGGGACGCAAAAGCGTATCAATGAGTCCGCCTCCCATTCCCCATAGAGCAAGTTTCAGGCCAGACGCCGCGATGGCTGAAAGTTCTTCGGGCGTCGGCGTCCATTCATCTACGCGGGTCAGGCAAACCGAAGGTGCCAGATCGCGCCATGCCGCCAAATGGCGGGCAATCATTCCGGGATGCAGACCTGACGGCAAACAGAGGACGACCTCGGTCTTGCCTTCGATCACCAGACCCTTGGCATCTGCCGGTGTCATGTCTGAGAGGTCAAAAATCTGCGGGGCATGGGGGTCGGTCAGCGCCCAGTCAGGCCCGAGCTTCAGTTCGTTCACCAGTGGACGGTCAACGCGGATACCCATAAGTCGGGCATGAGCGCTCAGTTCGTCCGCGGCCATAAGCCTCGCTTTGCGCGGCGCAACAAGGTGTGGTCGCACGCCAGCACGTTCAGTCATTGCAAGCGCTGCCAGACGTGATGCAGTGAGTGTCTTGCCAGCACCACTTGGGCCAACAACAAGTATACGTTCGGCATGCCCTGCAACGTGGGTTTCATCCAGAAGCGTGTCGCACAACTGCCCGAAAAAGCCGCCCTCCTGCCCCTCTGGTCGGCCAAGCTCGACCCAAAGGTCAGCAACAAAACCGGGAACCAAGCCTGGCCAACCACCCATGGGTCGGGAGACATCCGGCCGGAACGCGGGCTGTTGCGGTGCCCCGATATCTGCGACCTCAACGGGTTCAGGTATCCGAGGTTGCTTGCCATGTGCAGAACGCTCCGCCAGAATTTCACCAAAGGTTTTCCCACCGCCTTCTATGCGTGGCGCACGTCGCTGGACCTTGGGCGCTTCTGTGGTGGCGCGGATTTCTACCTGCCCGTTCTTTTGCTTGGTCGACAGGATATAAGCATCCTGACCAAGGCGTTTGACCACTTCATCCATGGCGAGGGCGGTATCTGATGCGCGGACAACTATCGTAGACATGGTTTACCTCATCCGTTCTGCGGCGCAGTGTTTCGGGGACCGGGGAGGCCAGCCTGTCCGCCAACTACGGCGATGACCTCGACCCGACGGGTGTCGGGAAGTTCGTTGATACCGATCACGATTGTGTCCGGCATGTGGGGGCGCAGGAATTGGGCAAAGGCACGGCGCAGCGGGTTCGCTACGACGATGACCGGTGTACGGCCCTCCCCTGCTGCTTTGTCGGTTGCCTCTGAAACTGAGGTGATGACCGTTGAGGCGAGGCCATTGTCGATCACCAGCCCCCCGTCGATATCACCCGCCTGCCGCGCCCGGATTAGAATCTGCTCGAGTTCCGGATCGAGTGTGATGAGAGGCAAAGCGGTGTTCAGTGGACCAAGCTGCTGGAGTAGCAGTGGTGTCAGCGCCGGACGCAAAGACTCGGCCATGTCAGCGGCGGATAGATTGCGCGGGGCAAGTTCGGCCAATCCTTCAAGGATACGGCGCAGGTCAGAAATCGGGATACGCCCAGCCAACAGGTAACGAAGAACGGCTGTCACCGTATGAAGCGGCACCAGCTTGGGCACGACCGAAGATACGAGTGTCGGAGTAACTTTGGACAAGTTATCCAACAGAGCCTGCACATCATCCGGTCCGATCAAATCAGCCGCATTTGCTGTCACGACTTGTGACACATGCGTGGCAATTACGGATTCCGGCTCGACAACCACATAGTCGTCGGCTTCTGCTTCGGTCACTTGTTGCGGCAGGATCCAGATCGCGTCCATGCCAAAGGAGGGATCTTTGACCTCTACCCCGCGCAGCTTCCGGACAGAGCCACCACCGGGCAAGGCAAGCTTGCGATCGGGGTAAATTACGTCCTCGCCTACGATGCGGTGACCGATGCGGATACGATATTGGTTCGGCGGCAGACTAAGGTCGTCGCGAATGCGGACGCCGGGAACTACAAAGCCCATAGCTTTGGACAGGTCCTTCCGGATGCCGGTAATGCGGGACACCAAAGCACCGCCTCCGCCACTGGCCATTTCGATAAGGCCGTAGCCGATTTGCAAGGAGATCGGTGCATTGTCGGTGACGTCTTCGGGTACGATACCTTCGTTTTCCTCGTCGCCTCCGGCGGCGGCACCTACGGCCTGCGCACCCGGTATCGGCATTCCGCTTTCGTCTAGGACCTCCACCTCAGCTTCTGCGCCTCTCTCGCGACCAAAATAGGCCATCGAGCCTGCGCCCACGGCTGCGAAAAGGAACAAAAGGTTCGGCATACCGGGCACAAGACCCAAAAGAGCCATTACACCCGCGACCGGCCCCCAAGCGCGGCGCAATCCCATTTGCTGCCCGATAAGTTTTGCCATGTCATTGCTTGACGACACACGGGTCACGATCACAGCAGTTGCGATGGACAAAAGTAGCGACGGGATTTGTGCAACCAGACCGTCGCCGATGGACAGCAGAATATATGTCTGTGCGGCCTCGCCAGCAGACAGCCCGTGCTGAAGGGTCCCGATCAGGATCCCACCAAGGACGTTAATGACAAGAATTAGGATACCGGCGATCGCATCGCCTTTCACAAATTTCGATGCACCGTCCATCGAACCGTAAAAATCTGCCTCTGCAGCGACGTCGGCCCGCCGACGTTTTGCGTCGTCAGGCGTCAAAAGTCCGGCATTCAGGTCTGCGTCGATTGCCATCTGTTTGCCCGGCATCGCATCCAGAGTGAAGCGGGCAGAGACTTCGGAAACGCGGCCTGCACCCTTGGTAATCACCACAAGGTTGATAATGACGAGGATCGCAAAGACCAAAAGGCCGACAAGGAAATTCCCCGCGATCACGAATTCACCAAAGGCCTGAATAACTCGACCAGCTGCACCACTACCGGAATGGCCATCTGTCAAAACGATGCGGGTCGATGCAACGTTCAGCGCCAACCGCAAAACCGTCGCAATCAACAAGATACTGGGAAAGCTGGAAAAATCCAGAGGTCGGTAGCTATGGAGCGCAACCATCAAGACCAGCAGCGACAGCACAATATTCGAAACAAAAAAGGCATCGAGCATCGCCACGGGCAGGGGCAAAACCATCATTGCCATGATTGCAAGAATACCAAGGGGGAGCGTCAGATCCCCGAGGCGGCTTAGCATACTAGGGCGCACAGCAGCGTTCATTTCAGTACACCTGCGATTGTGACACTAGCGATGTGTGCGATGAGTAAAGCCATTCGGTCTCGGGTTTCGGTTACGTTGCAATCCCGAGTGGAGGTGCAATCACTGTGCCACGTGCCCCTGCAAAAACCGAAAGAGTTTGGCACGGCGCTTGCAGAGTTCGCGGCAACCTATTCGTGTCCGCAAGGAGCCACTCCGCAATGAACCAAAGTTTACTCCGCCCCGCTCTCTTGGCCCTCATCGGGTTGCCGTTTTTGGCAGGATGCATGGACACAACATCTGCTCAGGATGCTTTACCTGATGATCCCAGCGCGTATTCCGCTGAAATAGCTGAGCTTCGTGACGGGCTCGAAACGCTGGACGGGTCGGGTACGGTAATTCCCAACGGCGCTGTCGCTGCACCTACACCGACTGTTGTCGTTCCGACGGGTGGCAATCCTACAGGCGCTCTCGATACGACAGCACCTGACGTCTATATGATCACTGGCATGGGCTTTTCGCAAATTCGCAACCAGCCGGGAACAACGATCAACCAGCGTCGCCTTATGGCCCTGCGTGCGGCACGGATGGAAGCAATCCGCGACCTGACTGAACAGGTTCATGGCATCCACATCAACGCCTCCACCACCATCGCGCAGGCCCGACTGCAAAGTGACACGATCTCTGGTGTGGTCGAAGGCACCATTCGTGGTGCACGTACTGTGCGCATCACGCCCAAAGGGTCGGACGGCTACGAAGTCGAACTCGCGCTCGATGCTGATACCGTTGCTTATATCGTGCGAGCTGCTCAGGGGGCGCTGTAAATGCGTGTACGGCTTCTGACGCTACTGGCGATCGTCCTAGCGCTTGCAACCCCAGCAAGGGCACAAGAGGCGGTTTGGGTCGAAGCCGAGGGTTTCGGCTTTGTCACCAGTAGCAACGATACCGAAGCCGCGCGTCGCCGTGCCTTGATGGATGCGCTGTTAAACGCAGCCCTTTCCGGAGGCGCTGCTGTGCAAGCCCATACAGCAGTAAGCCTTGGGCGGATCGAACGTGACGTTTCGATCATCCAGCCAACAGGGCGAATTCTGCGTCACAGCATCATCGGTCAGAATCTGAACGGCTCGACGTGGCAAGTCCGCGTCCGCGCGATGGTCGGGAATGATGCGCTGACATCTTGTCAGGCGTCGAACCGACTTCACGTTATTACCTACCAGCCTCATATCCGCGTTTCACCGAGTGCTCCGTTCTGGACCGAACAGGTGGCTAATGACATCGTGCAATCTCTTTATGGTGTGTTGGACCGCCATTCGGCTGTCGAAAGCCTACGGATCACCGATCGCCCCATGCCTGTCGGGCTAAGCGATAGCCGTGCCGCGCGGGACTATATCACGTTAACCCAAGGCGATGTTCGGCTGACTGCTGGTGATTTCGGGTTTGTTCCGGATGTCACCATCGATGTGGTTTCAGACCGTCGCGGCGCTGCAGCCCAGCTTCGCCTGAACCTCTCACTTGTCCGATCTGACGGGGCGGTCACTCGCCAAGAAATTATTCGTGAAACCCGCCTTCCCAGTCCGTCCTTGCTCGGTCGTGCTGCGATTATGACGCAAAGAACCCGCAATCAGATGATCTCTGATCTTACTCAGGGTGTTGCTCAGGCTTTTGATACCTTACTGAATGTCCAGTCGTGCTCCCCGTTGACCGCTACGCTTACCGGCTCGAACGGTGATCTGCTGGTCAACATCGGAACGCGCCAAGGTCTGTCGCGCGGGGCTGTCGCCTTTACTGCGGACAGAAACCACAGCATCCAGATGCTCGAGATCGTATCCCTTTCAAACAGGACTGCCACATTGCGCCCGATGGACCCGACAGTTTCGGCGTCATCGCTTTCCGGAAAAACTGTTCGCTTTCTGGATACGGGGTTATAAATGAGGTGGGCCGTTCTCCTGATGTTTGTCTCTTCGCCTGCTTTTGCAAGCGTCGACTACGCGGATGGTGTCAGTGGACGCGAAGCATCCGACCTTGTCGCACACGTTATGACCGAAGCCGGAGTTTCCGCACCATCACCGACAGTTCCAATCCGGTCTTTTCCCGCCTGTTCGCACGAACCATCGGTCAGTCCATTGAACGGAAACTGGTCGACCGCTGAAATCACATGTTCAGAACCCCGATGGACACGCGCGATGCGAACGAGTGCTGAAATACCAACATTCGCCCCTGCCCCGACCCCTGAACCGGTGATGAATGACGGCCCACTTGTCATAGCACTCACCCGCTCCCTCACCGTGGGGGAAATGGTGACAGCGGAGGATGTGTCACTCATTCCGCGAAGCCGTCAGAACGCGATGGATATTTTTACATCTGTAGATCAGGTCGTTGGCAGGCGGATGAAGGCGTCCGTTGGCGCAGAACAAATACTTTTGACACGACACTTGGAACCTGACTGGCTCGTCCAAAGCGGCACGCCAATTGCACTACAAGTAAATATTGGGGCGATTTCTGTGATCGCTCCCGGAGAAGCCTTGGAAAACGGAAGAATTGGCGATGTTATCGAGCTTAAAAACATGTCATCTGGCGAAGTCGTCCGCGGAATCGTCTCGGGTGAAAATACGGTCGTTTTACGCCCTAACATACCTTGAATAACTGCCGTTACTGTCCGCGAATGGAGGTCTATTATGGTTGACTCAGTTTCCAATATGGGTGGCGCCCCGCAAATCAAGCGAACTGGCGAAGACACCACCGTACGCGCCAAAGGCGCAAAAACCGGCGCACCAGCAGCACCGTCGACCCCGTCGACCGGTGCGGGTGATACAATGGAAATCAAGGCCGCAACTGTTGCGGTCCCGAAGGAGCTGAAAACTCCGCCGATTGAACTTGAATCGGTTACGCGGATTCAAGAGGCCATAGCCAAAGGCGATTATCCGATTGATCTCAGCGCAATTACCGAGAGCCTTTTCCAAAGCTATCTCGAACTGAATAACTGACTGCACCGGAGACACAGGGATGACCTTGCCTGGCCTTTTGACCTCGCCCATGGAATACGGCGCCGCTGCCCTGCTCGCGGTTTCGCTGACTGCGCTTTTCACCCTGCGTGCAAAGAGAAAGGCAGCTGCCGTATCCTCGAAGACAGCCGACGAACAGCTCATCGCGAAGATCGATGAACGTCTGGCTGCCGTAGCCAACCGGGTGGAAACCCACCAGACTGTATTAATGAACCGCCTGCATGACGACATTCGTGGCCTCCAGTCCGACATGGATTGGCTTGCCGGCGAACGAATGATCGAAGAAGCCATTGCCATGGTTCACGCAGGCCAGAGTCCTCAGGACATCAGTTCGGAGCTTGGACTGAGCACCGAAGACGCAGAAACCATTTCCCGGTTCCGCAAACACTGAAACAACCGACCTCTATTCAAGCGAAAGCCCCATCTAACGATGGGGCTTTTCGTTTTCAGCTCTGGCTTTGAAAGACGCGGCAGGAGGCATTGGCCGCAGAGACCTCACCACACCATTGGCTAAAGGTATCCCGCGCTGCTGTCTGTGCTCTGACTTTGTCTCGATCTGATAGTTGGTCAAAGGTTGCATCCCGCAGCGTTTCCGCTTCGCTAAGGCCGATCGCCACCGACATGGATTGCCAGACGTAAGTCTGGATCATGTCTGGTTTCGGAAGAAGGTCGGATTGGATCACCGACATTGCCAGCATGGCGCGGGCATCACCGTTTGCGATGCCTTCGGAAAGATCGCCCATGAGCGTGTCGGCGAGCGCGATGCGTTCATCCCGCGAAATACCGTTTTCAACCCGATCGATCAGTATTTGTGCCTGAGCGACACCTTTCAGTTTTGCCCGCCATGCCCAGACGTAAGCGTCGTAGTAGCTCTGCGGGACACCTTGACCGACATAGAACATCAGGGCGAGGTTGAATTGGGCACGGGCATCCCCTTCCTGTGCGAGATCACCGTAGATCGCGGCCGCACCAGCGATATCTCCGCCAGCATAGAGGTCGAGCGCATCCTGAAGACCGGCAGACCCTGCTGACGATCCCAGAATGGCCACAACGGCCCCTATAGCTAACGCGTGTCGCATTATCGTCCCGCCATCATCATTAACCGCAAATACATCAATCTACGGCGCGGACCGCCCGGAATCCGCTGTTCATAAACTACGATCTGCGGACGTGGAGTTCCTTCGGTCACGAAATCGATCGAGAAATTCCGAGGGAGATAAACCCCGTATTCCGCAAGTGTTTCTTTTGGGCCTGCCGCGAATTTGTCGCGGAACTGTATATCGATCCAGATCCGGGCAAGTGCGCGCCCCAAGATATCCGGCAGAAATTTTTCAACGTCCGCCGTATCCCTCAGATAGGTTTCCCGCTGAACCAGCGAGAAATCCTGAAGCGCAGGCACCGACCCACCATTGTACGCATGTCCACGGCCTTCCCGAGGCTTTCTTTCCCTGTTCAATGTCGCAGGAAGCGTCTCTGGAATCGGCACCAAAGAGCGGTTCGTCGGGTTTTCCATATCCAGTCAGTCCAGATCACTTAAGTTGGTCGGTCAAATGGAAGAACGGCACAGCAACGGGCAATGTTAGCTCCATTTGGTTAGTTTTTTTCAATCTCGATATACTTTCGGATAGCGCAACACACCGTAAGGACAGGCAGAACTCTCCCGCTGAATCCTTTATATTAGGAGTCGGGCATTCAAGTATTGGTGTAATAAGATGGACAGCAACCGGATTATCGGAGCAATCGGCTTTGTCATGGTAATGGCACCGTTTAGCTATGGGTTAGCGACAACCCTAATCCCGTCAGAGCCATTGCTGACGGATACAGAGGTCGTTGCACCGTCGCTTCCATCGAAACCTGAATACTACGCCTACGGCCTGCCCATTTCGGTCACGCTACCCAAATTCGACAGGATCGTCGGTGTTCATGTGTCGTTCATGATCGATGAAGACAATCCTCTGGCAACAGAGCTTTGGGATGCGCTGAACGAATATGACGGGCGTATGGACACCATACTGGCCAACGCAATTATTCAGGCAGGCGAAACAGCCAGCTCTGTTGATGACGTCAGGGATTTCATCCCCGGTATGATCCGTCACGAAATCAACGTGCAGATCGGTACCAATGACAACCCCACTCCGGTCCGCGAAGTTCTTCTGACGTCCTACGCCATCCAGTAGTGGCACGGTTATTGCTCTTTCATTGGTGAAACCGCCAAGTGGAGAGCACGATGAACACCCAACCCGGATCTTTCTCTGACGTCCCTGTTACACGCGTTGAACCGACGCAGAAGAATGACCTGAAAGAGGCCATCATCGAAGTCGTTGTCTATGAGCAAAACGGGCGGAGTGTTGTGCGCCGGATTCCCATTTCCGAATACCTGAAATGGCCGGCCTAACTAGGGCCGACCTGCTTTTCGCCACGCACGAAATTTTAGTATAAAACCGGGTATCCCGATCAGGGGCACCAATAAAGACACCTTCAAAGGCGTAAGATCAAAGAGTCCTAGAGGCGCTGCGATTTCGGGCATAAAGCCAATAAGGAACAGCAGCACCGCGGCTCCGATCAGGAACCATCTCACGATCAGACATTGCCGACAGGAGCTCACTTGATGTTCCCTGCTGTTTCAGCCCGTCTATAGGCCGGTCGATTGCGGTCAGCGATACGGTGTGCCCGTAGACGCTCTGAGAGGAGCTCCTCGGCGGTTACCACGGTCTTTTGTGCCGCCAGTAGCGCCTGACGCATGGTGGCCTTGTCCGCGTCGCTACGAGCGCATTTGCTCATCCGGTCAGAAAGGTAGAGGAGTTCCTGATTCAGGTCTCGTACCAGGTCATGATCGCCGTCTTTTGCGGCAGTCAGAATCCGGTGGCCGACGCCTCCCATCAGGATCGCAACAGCACCAGCGCGCTCGATATGAGCAGCGCGGATCGGATTGATAGGTTTAGCCACGATCACTTGCCTGGTCACCGATCTGGTCCCAAGCACTCAGAATGCCTTCGATATGCTGGGCGCTCTCTGCCAGTTTGGCGTCAGGTTTGCGCGCGAAAGCATCTGCAACCTGCAAGCGGCAGAATTCGTAGACGCGGAACAGGTTGGTCGCAATCTCTCCACCCTGATCGAAGTCAAGGCTGCTTTGCAGAATGTAGATTGCGGTGAAAGCACGGTTCATATGCTGCGATGGGTAGGAATTTCCCGCCTCTTTCGCGGCAGCCAAAGTGCGAAGGGATTTCTCTAGTTCGCGTAGGGTCACACCAATGATTTCGTGGGGATCGGTGACCTCAACAGGCTTGATCGTCTCAGCTTTTCGGTAGGACGATCTTGCATTTGCAAATGTCATTGTGACACCTCTCCTCACTTGGTTCGCGTTTCACCTTGGTTGGTTTGAAGAACGTCAAAACCAGAAAAATGTTAGCCCCAGCGCCCTCGTTCAAACGAAAACGGCGCCACTAGGACGCCGTTTGCAAAACTCATGCCGCTTCTACTGCATCGAGCATTAGCGAGTTTGTCGAAAGAACCATTCCGACCTCTCCGCCTGCCAGCAACGCGATACCGGTCAGGTTCCGCATTTGACGCAGGACCCCTTTTAGCGGCCTCAGGAGCACCAACTGCTGCCCAAGAAGTTCGTCGACCGGAACAGCGAGCGTTTTGCCACCCGTCCCCAAGATGACAAAGACGCGACGGTTGCCATTGTCGTCCAGCCCCTTGAGCGATTGGTTCTGACGCCCGTCCATAGCATGAACCGTGACCATTTTGCCGTCTTCCATACGAAGAACCATCCGGCCGCTCGCTGCTGAAATCGGGCGAAGGGCTTCGATTTGAGGCTGGATAATAGACTGGATGGTGTCGACCGGAATAACGTACCGGATGCCACCGATCCCGACGACCATACCTTCGAGGACGACCATGGCCAACGGCATGGAAATGTGGAACCGCATCCCCTTGCCGCCCGGCAATTCGATCAGGCGCATTTCGTTGGAGGTTGCCTTGAGCTGAGCGTCGAGTTTGGTACGTATTTCTGCACCGTCCGTAAATTCGCCATCATCTTCGATCGTGACGAGGACTCTTTCATCATCGCGATGGAAAGCCATGTGCAGGTTTTGAGGTGCCATTTCACCAGTAAGCCGCTGCGTGAGCAGTACACGGAGCATCTTTCGCAGGTGCTCCATCAACGTAACGTCGATAGACATCTGTCCGCCTGCACTGGTCAGCTTTGCCTCTGTACGGTTCTTGCGGGTCAGGGTGCCAACCAGAGCTTCGAGTGGCCGGGTCAACATATCAAGAGGACGCGAACGTATCGCTACGGTCTGTTCTTGAAGATGCGCCATCTGGCTTACCAACTGTGCTTCAACCTGTGCTGCTTCTTGCAGGCGCGTAGCAAAGTCAGCGACGACCTTGCGAACCGCTGACCGACCAGCTTCGAGATCCTGATCGACCATACGCAAGGCGGCTTCGACGCTTTCGCTAAGACCTGTTTCTGCCAGATCGGAAAGCATGTGGTTCACCATCGCCTGGCTTGCGGCGACTTCTGAAATGCTTTCGAGCATTTCGGACGTCAGGCCGGGACCTTGCGAAATTGGAGCGTCGCCGTCTTCGGCTTTATCCTGCTTGCGTTCGGCTGTGTTATCATCGGCCGAATGATCTTCGAGCACGTGTTCAACAGAAAGGTACTTCCCAGAAGGGTCCATTTCCGTCAGGGACGCAATCACCTCGTGTTCGTCCATCGGCGTCGCGATGAGGAAGTCGAACAACGTGTCTTCGTCTCGGAACACCGTGACGTTCGTAATGTTTTTGACGTGTTCCGCGCTCACCCATTCCAAGAAACTCTCGGCAAGTTCGACGTCGCTGTTGATGTCGGTGCGGATGACATAGAAGTGCTCTCCCATGTCGATCGCAGAAGACGCAGCCCGGACACTTTCAGGCGACAGAACACGGTGGAATTCGTCAGGAAGGCGCAGACGACGTTCGATTGCCGTTGCCGTCAAAAGGCCTTCTTGGGCGAATGCAGCGTTTGATGCCTGTTCGAACAGGATATCAAGGTTCTGCGTATCGGGGATTTCACCCTGCTCAAGTGCATCAAAGACCAGTTCGATCGTGTCCGTGAAGCCACGGGCGATGTGCATCAAAATACTGTCAGGAGCAGAATGCGAGGTTTGCACACGACCGAAAAGGTCGATGAGGGACATCGCCAGTTGACCGGCAGTTTCCAGTTTGTGGTGGATACAAGCGTGGAAAATCAACCGCATCTGGCGCGAGAAAACACTGTACTGCTTATCGACATCGATGCCTTTTTTCAGGCCTATCAGCGATGCGTCCACAGCGGCCAGCGTATCGAACGCATGTTCGGCACACCAACTCCGCAAAAGCTCTAGCGGACTAATAGACGCGGCAACGGCTTCGTCCTTTAGGACACCTTCGACTGCAGCAAGTTCTTCATAGAGATAGAGCTCTGCATTCTGGAATGCCTTTGCGTCTCCGGCGGCAGAGATGCGTTTGGCGGCGTCCCCAACGCGGATCAGCCCACGTCCTTCTGCACAAGCAAGAATACGTTCTGCTGCTTTAGCGACCTTTTCGTGATCAGGTGCTTCACCGACAATCCAGTTGATCCCACTATCCGAGATCAAAGCGAGAGCATCTTTGACTGCATCAAAGAAGTTGCCGTCGCTGCTTGTTTCCATGACGATTTCTTCATCGCACAGATCAATGCGGGTCAATTCTTCCAGACGAAGAACAAGTGCTGCAATCTGTTCTACACCAGTGTCCGCATCCGATTCCGGTTGCCCCATAAAGGTGTCGAGTGTTTCTGCCCACTCTGTCAGTCCCATTTGGACCGCCGCGTGGTGGAGATCGCCTGCTTCACGCATAGCCAGCGCATAGGTGCCGGAGACATCACCAGCATAGGCTGACATCAGCTTTTGGAATTTTGCGATAGCCCCGTCGGACATTCCCCGGAAAATATCGCGATAGCTGGCGTCATCAATGAGCCGCTTGGACACCGACTGAATAGGAGTATCCGCAGTAACCCGCTCTTCTTCAGGTTCGGGTTCGGGCTCCCCGTCGCTTAGATCAATGCGCGTGAGCTCTTCGAGGCGGCTGATTAACGCCGAAATTTGCTCTGCGGCGGCTGCCCCATCAGATGCCGGTTGCCCCATGAAGGCTTCGAGGGTTTCCGCCCATTCAGGGAGGCCCATTTGGCTCGCTGCATGGTGCAGATTATCAGCCTCTTTCACCGCCTTTGCATGAATATCGGCATCAGCACCATCGGCAGACAGTTCACGAAGTTTCGCTATCGCCCCGTCCGACATGCCGCGGAAGATGTCGCGGTAGCTCGGGTCGTCAATCAATCGCGTCGGAGCAGTATCTTCAGTAACCTGTTCTTCTGCTGGCGCCTCAGCAGTTTCTTCTTCAACGGACGGCTCTGGCGTCTCGTCTACGACAGGTTTCGGTTCTTCAGCAACAGGAGCTGGCTCCGGTTCCACTGCTTCTTCGACAGGCTCTTCCGCAACCGGTTCATCTGCAACGGGCTCCGCTACAGGTTCTTCCGCAGCAACGGGATCTTCACCTTTGCACCGCGCAATTTTGTCCCGGAGTTGCTCCATCAGGTCTTCGGACGAACTTCCGTCAACGTCAGCACGATTGGCCGAGGTAGACTCGAGCATTTCGCGCAGGACGTCGCCAGCATAAAGCAGGATGTCGAGTATTTCGTCATCCAACGGCACACCTTCGTCCCGAACCAGACCGATAAGGTCTTCGGACAGGTGCGCGCGGCTTTCTACCGTCGCAAGGCCTAGAACACGGCTGTTACCCTTGAAGGTATGGACAGCCCGGAACAGCGCTCCGACGTGTTCGCCAGCAGACGCCTCGTCTCCATCTTGCAAGGCAAGAAGTGCGGCTTCCATCTGATCGAGTGATTGTGTCCCGTCATCAAGATAGAGGGCCCATATTTCGTCCATTTCGTCAGACATGGCGGTCTCTCTTCAAGGTTAAAAGTTGGCAGCAAGAAGGTGGGAGCAATCCCACAGGTCAGGCGTTGGCGAATTGTTCACGCATCACACGCGCAAGTTCGTCACCCGACTTTTCTTCAAGGTCATGCGAAACGGTTCCCGAGGGCTTTGCCACGACACCATCGGCGCCCAATTCGCGGGCTTTGGCGGCATGAGCAGACCCGGACACAGCCACAGAGGACAGCATTACGATCTTGGCGCGTGTCTTTAGTTTTGCGTGACGCAAGAACTCCAGACCGTCCATGACGGGCATTTCGATATCCAGCAGGATAAGGTCGATAGAAGGAAGCTCCGCAAGTTTATCCAGGGCTTCTTGTCCATTGCTTGCCTGCGCTACGACCTTAAAGTCCGGCAGGGTTTTGATGAAGCTTGCGATGTAGAGGCGCATCATCGCAGCGTCGTCAACGATCATCACATTATGCGGCATTTCGTTTAGTCTCCTGTTAAAGAAAGGGGCCGTTACAGAGCATTACGGCCCCCTGTGCCTGAGTTTAGAAATTTCCGAAGCCGCGCTCGTCACGGTCGCTATTGCGTAGACCCGAACCACCCGAAGACTGGTACGACGGAGCAGCGTTTTCATTGCCTTGTGTCGCCAGCATCTGCTGGATCTGTGCCATGAGTTCCGGAGATACTCCTTCGAGGCTACCGATCGACGGGGCTGCGGTCTGCATAGTGCGGAGCGAGAAGCGTCCCATTTCACCACGCATGCTTTCTGTAGCGGCCTGCATCTGAGCTGCCGAAGCGGCAAGCTCGTCTGCCTGCTGGCTGGTCGCCAGTGCCGATTTTGCGATTTCGCTGACGGCCACGTTGATCTGGGCCACACCGCGGGACTGTTCGTCCGATGCGGTTGCGATGTCGCCGACAAGCGTGCGGACCTTTTCGATGTCGTCCACAATCGAGGTGAATGCATCCGAGGTTTCGTCTGCAATACGCACACCTTCCTGAACGCGGCTCGATGCGCTTTCGATCAGCTCGCTCGTCTCGCGGGCGGCTTTGGCCGACCGTCCGGCAAGGTTGCGGACCTCTTGGGCAACAACTGCGAACCCGCGACCGTGCTGACCTGCGCGGGCTGCTTCGACAGCAGCGTTAAGCGCGAGCAGGTTGGTCTGGAAGGCGATTTCGTCGATGACCTTGATGATCTTGGCGATATCCTGGCTCGATGCGCGGATGCCGTCCATTGCGGTGACCATCTCGCCAATCTTGACCTTACCGTCTGCGGCAACAACCGATGCGCCAACCACCAGATCGCGGGCCGATGCGGCTGCAGTCGCGTTGGATTTAACCTGGCTTTCGGTTTCTTCAGTGGAGGAGGAAACCTCGTCCACGGACGACGACTGGATCTGAGAGTTGGTGGCGAGCGACTGGCTGGCCTTGCTCATCTGATCCACGGTCGCGGTAATCTGCGATACCTGCGAGGTAATCGTACCAAAGGCCGAGTTCAGGCTGGTAAAGGCCGATTCAAAGGCGCGCATGATTGCCCCGTAAGAGCCGCGGAAACTCCCCAGATCGACATTGGTGTCAAGATTACCGGACACGATGCCGTTCGACAGTCGTTCAATCTCGTCGATCACACCGTTGAAGTTGGTAATGATGGCCGTCATGGTTTCCAGAACCGTGCGGAAGCTACCCGAGTAGCGGTTGGAATCGACATCAACGTCAAAGTTTCCGTCAACGAGCGCCTGAGCAACCATTTCGATTTCAGCAGTGACGCCTTTGAAGCTGGCGCGGACCATCTCCATGCCTTCGTTGATGAAGGCCTTCTTGCGCGGGAATTCTTCGAGCTCGGCTTCGAAGTTGCCGTTGGCGAGTTCGGTGACGAACGCGATCGCTTTCTTCTTGGTGTCGATATGGCCGCTGACCATGTCGTTTACGCCTTGGGCAACGTCGGCGAAATCGCCTGTCAACCGGCTCGAGTCGGTCATGACATCAATGTCGCCAAGTTCGTGCGCATCAACCATTTTCCGGATTTCGGTCAGCAAACCGTTTACGTCTTCAGCGTTCTGCTTCAGAGCATCGCGAACTCTCTCGAGCCCTTCGTTGATAAAGGCTTTCTCTCCCGGGAATTGCTCGAGCTCGGCTTCGTAATTTCCTTCGATCAACTCGGAAACAAAGGCAATGGCTTTCTTTTTGGTGTCGATGTGTCCCTGAACCATGCCGTTGACAGCATCCACAACGTTCCCGACATCGGGGCCGAATTTGGAACGATCCACATATACGCTGATTTTGCCTTCGTCGTGGGCAATCGCCATGTTTTCGAATTCGCTAATGAGCGTTTTGCTTTCTTCCAGCATGCGCTGCATATCGGTCTGGTCCTGCCACTCGATGATGACACCAGCAGCACCGCCGTCCTCTCCGCTCATGGCCGAGCATTGGAAACCAAAGTGCCGCCCGCCCAGAGAAAAGCTACCCGTTCGCGTTTCTTGCGCGTCCGAAGCTTCCGCGAGGTCTGCATGGATATCCTCAAGCGACATACCAACGACTTTAGCTGCGCTAAACTTTGGCAAGTCCTTTTTGATGTCAGACTGAGCGTCTTTGAACATCGCGGTGGCAGCCGGATTAAGGTGACGTACAATCATGTCGCTATCAGCGATGATGACAGGGGTCCCGCACAGTTCCAGAAGGCCAGCGGCGCTGAGACCGTCAAAGACCGATTTGAATTGGGGGGTTTCAGTAGATTTCGCAGTCATGTTTACATTCCTTTGAGCGGTCACGGTCTTGAGCTTGGCGGCGCTTCGGACCGCTTTGGTTTTCTTTCTGTGCCTGCTCTTTTTCTGTTTCTTCATTGGACCGGAGTGAGAACCGGGACTAGAGGAGGTCTGCTGGCAGCGCGACATCGCTGTCAGAAACCAGAACTTGGGTATCCAAAAGGATCGAGACGCGTTCGCCGACCTTCCCGATACCTGAGATCACAGACCGGCCCCCCTTGCCGAACTGACCATGTGCGTCGACCTGGCTCGGCGGGATTTCCAGCACCTCGCTCACACCATCGACAATAAGACCGATCAGGGCGTCCGCGACGTCCATCACGATAACAACGGTTCGATCGTCATAGGGGCGTTCGGGCATACCGAAACGCAAACGTGCATCCATCAGCGGAATGACCTTGCCCCGCAGGTTGATCACGCCCTTGATGTAGTGCGGCATATCCGGCACCGACATGATACGTTGCATACCCACGATTTCGGTCACGACGCCGATACCGACCCCGTATTCTTCGTCTGCAAGCGCAAATGTCAGATACATATCATCAATGTTATCCGCGTCTGCGAATGCTGCCTCACCACGGGCGGCTGCCGCGGTGATGGCGTCTTCGTTTAGTTCTGCAGCTTGGTTCATGGTGAAGTCCTCTAATTAAGTCTTCTGTGTGCGCGACCGATCACCGACGCGCGCCATTGCTTCGTTCATTTTTGCGGGGATACCTTCCAGCGGAAGGAGGGAATCCGTTGCCCCGACATGATGTGCAGCCTGCGGCATCCCGTAGACGACACATGTTGCTTCATCCTGTGCAAAGGTCGCACCACCTGCCTTGCGGATGGCTAACATTCCGGCAGCTCCGTCACGGCCCATGCCGGTCAGGATCGCAGCAGAGCAACGGCGCCCTGCTTCTTTTGCGACGGATTTAAACAACACATCGACCGAGGGGCGCGAATAGCAAACGGGATCTCCGTCAGTCAACGCGACCCGATATCCAGCCCCGTAGCGGAGCATGACCATGTGTTTATTTCCGCCAGGTGCCAGCAAGATCCGGCCCTGCTGTACAATGTCACCGTCACGGGCCTCGACCACTTCCATCGGACAGATCGTGTTCAATCGCGCGGCAAAAGACGCCGTGAACCCTTCGGGCATGTGTTGCACAATCACGATGCCTGGTGAATTCGACGGGAACAGGGGGAGCATTGAGCTCAACGCTTGAATTCCGCCGGTGGAAGCTCCGATCGCATAGACCCAAGAACTGGCACGACCAGCAGGGACTTCGATTTGCGGCGCCCGCTTGACAGTCGAGGTCAAAATCCGTGCACGATCCACACCCGGACGGGCTTTGGCGGCTTCTTTAATGCGCGAACAGACATCAACCATCATTCCGGCAAGACCGGTGTTGGTCCCCATTTTGGGTTTTGAAATAATGTCCACGGCCCCCGCTTCGACCGCCTGCAGCGCGAGGCTGCTGTTTTCGTTCGTCGCAGAGGAAATGACCACTGTGGGAACCGGCGCGGACTTCATGTAGCTACGCATGAAGGTCAGACCGTCCATATTCGGCATTTCAAGGTCGAGCGTAATGACGTCCGGCTTGAGGCGGTTCATCATCTCGCTCGCCTGCGCACCGTTCGAGGCGAAACCCACAACTTCAAGCGTCGGGTCACGTTCGATACCCATAGCGAGCACGCGACGGATCATCGCGCTGTCGTCCACAATCAGGACACGGATTTTGCGACGCTCGCTCATGTCGAACCTCCCGGACGCCGGCTGATGCTCGTCGCTACGTTTTTCCATTTGTTGGAGAGTTCACGAACGCTTTCGGTCACGCTGGTAATCAACCAGCCCCCCGGTTCGGTCACGTCGTAGATCGCATCTACCGTCGCCATCTGGTCCGCAACATCGAAGTAGTAAAGAATATTGCGGCAGAACACGACCTGGAAGTCCTGCTTGAACGGATAGGGCTGTGTTTTGAGGTTCAACCGGCGGAATGTGCAACGGCTACGGATTGCATCGACCACCTGATACTGCCCCATCCCGATGGGTTTGAAGTATTTAGACAGAATATCTGCGGGAACCTGTTCGAGCTGACGGGCACCAAAGATGCCGGCCTCTGCCCGCTCTACTACGGGTGCGGAAATGTCGGTTCCCAGAATGGATACACGGCGCAATGCTTCCATGCCCAGCGCTTCGGCAATGATGATCGCCAGCGTGTAGGCTTCGTCACCGGACGAACAGGCAGCGGACCAGATACGGATTTCAGTGCGGTTCTGAATTTCCGGAAGGATCATGTCGCGGAATTTATCCAGAACATCCTGCTCACGGAAAAAATAGGTGTGGTTGGTAGATGCGGCGTGCATCACAGCCAAATGGAGATCATGCTCGCTCGCGTCATCAAGACGGCGCGACATGTCCGCAAGCCGTTCAATGCCGAATGCGCGCTGCACCCGTCCCAGACGCTGCAACAAGAGGTCTTTCTTCTGATCGTTATAGTGAATCCCGCAGCGCTGGCCGAGCCAGCCACGAATTTTCTCGAAACCTGCTTCTTCGTACATCATTTCGAGGCTCCTGCTGCCAGACGTTCACAATCCAGAACGAGAGCGACCTCACCGGTTCCTAGCAGAGCTGCACCCCAGCTTGCGCGAACAGCGGCGAGTTGGCCGACAAGTGGTTTCATCACAACTTGCTGTCGGTCGAGAACTTCGTCTACGGGGACGGCGATCGCTCCGGTCGCGGTGTTGAAAACGACCAGAACCGGTGGCGTCGCATTTTTATCTTCGTCTTTGTCGGCTATGACTTCGTTAAAGAAGTGATCCAGTCGAACAATCGGGATCATAGTCCCACGCAGCTTGAGCAGCTCACGTTTGCTGCTAGCAGATACCATCATAACTTCGTCGAGTTCAGGCCGTGCGATTTCCGACACAACATCGATCGGCACTGCGAAAAGGGTGACGCCCAAACGCAGGATGAT
>JBNKUW010000028.1:0-21058 GCA_050298835.1 Marivivens sp. | reverse complement strand
ATCCGAGCGATCTTTCCCGAAGCCATAGTTGACGGCGCTGTTTCTCGTCCTGCATTGAAACGCATCATTTCAGCCGATCCAACTGCGCTGTCCCAAATCGAAGCGATCGTGCATCCGCTTGTTGCCAGTGATCGCGCGAAGTTTGTTTCAGAAAGTACCGCAGATCTGGTTGTTTTCGATATCCCCTTGCTCTTTGAAGGGCAAAATCAGGCTTGGTTAGACTCTGTTTTGGTCGTTTCCTGTCCTCCAGAGGTTCAAAAAGAAAGGGTTCTGTCACGGGGTACGATGACTGAGGCCGAATTCGAGATGATACGGTCCCGCCAGATGCCGGATTCAGAAAAGCGGTCCCTTGCAGATCATGTTATCGAAACCCTTTCACTGGACGGCACCCGCGCAGATGTGCGATCTCTGATTTCCGAATTGTCAGCCAGAGGCTCCCATGCGTGAAATCGTTCTCGACACCGAAACCACGGGTTTTGAACCGGATAGCGGTGACCGGATCGTTGAAATCGGCTGTTTGGAGCTGCTGAACCACATGCCAACGGGAAAGACGTTCCACGTCTACATTAACCCCGAACGAAGCATGCCGATGGATGCATTTAAGGTGCATGGTATCGGACCGGACCTTCTGGAACCGCCACAAGAACCGGAAAAAGGCCAGATCTTGCTCCGCGATAAGCCGGTGTTCGATAAAGTCGGTCAGGATTTTCTGGACTTCATTCAGGATTCAAAACTGGTCATCCACAATGCCAGCTTTGATATGAAGTTCCTGAATGCTGAGCTGGGATGGATGGGATTGCCACACATTCCTTTCGATCGCGCAATTGATACGCTCGGCATCGCCCGAAAGAAATTCCCGGGTTCTCCTGCATCTCTCGACGCACTTTGTCGGCGCTTCGGGATCGACAACTCTTCGAGAACGCTCCACGGGGCATTGCTCGATAGTGAAATTCTGGCGGATGTTTATCTAGAGCTGATCGGCGGTCGTCAGCCGGACTTTGGTTTGTCTTCTGTGCAATCGACGACGACGGTTTCGTCTGCTTCGGACAATTGGCGGCCTAAACCGAGGCCAAATCCCCTGCCCTCACGGATCACAGAGGAAGAAGCCGCCGCCCATGTCGAGTTTGTCGACAAATTGGGCGACGACGCGCTTTGGAAAAAGCTTAGTTAGCAGGCTGCTGATTGGCCTGCTGTTCTTGAACGCGGCGTGCCAGTTCCTGACGATACAGCGCAACGAAATCGATCTGATCAAGGTTCACCGGCGGGAAGCCACCGTCACGCGTTACGTCGGAAACAACGCGACGCAGGAACGGGAAAGTCAGACGCGGGCATTCGATCATCAGGAACGGATGTAGTTGGTCTTCGGGAACGCCTTCGATCTGGAAGATACCGGCGTAGTCAACTTCGAGAAGGAACAGCGGTTCTTTGTCGGTCTTCGTGTTCGAAGTAATCGTAACCTTGGTGATGACTTCGTATTGGTTTTCAGTGCCGCGCTTGCGCGCATCCAGCGCAACCTTCACGGTCATTTCCGGTTGCGGATCACCTTTGATACCCTTTTGAGCAAGGTAGTTTTCGAACGACAAGTCACGAACGAACTGTGCAACGATATGGTTTTTAACTTGCGGCGCTTGTTGCGGCGCTTCGGGGGTCTGGGCGTCAGCCATCGGATTCACTCCAAAAAATTGTTCGGCCCTAGTTAGCAGTCCTAACCGCAGGTCTCAATGCTAATGGCGGGTCCAGCCGGAAGGATGCGTCGCACGGTGTTCCGGATCGATCTGTTCGAACTCTCCATCAATGATATCATCCGGCGAAGCAGCTCTCTGGGTGTGGGTTTCTCCGTAGGAGAACCGCTGGACTTTGATTTTTCCGCGAACGTAGTTGAAAACTGCTGTGCGGACCTGTGGAATAAGCAGTGCGAAACCCACAAAATCAGTAAAAAACCCCGGTGTAAGCAACAGCGCGCCAGCAAAAAGGATCATTGCACCACCAGCGAGCGGCGCTGTCGGATCACGCAGTTCTTCGAAACTCCGGCGGAGTTTGTTCATCTCTTGCGCGCCTTGGCTACGAACAAGGTTTGCGCCAATGACAGCGGTGGACATGACAATGAACAACGTCCAAGCAAGCCCGATCCATCCGCCCACGGTGACAAAAAGAGCGATTTCGATCATGGGAACAGCGATAAACGCGAACAAAAGCCACATAGTGTATCCTTTCTGACCCGTGGTGGACTTGATTGGGCCTGTGACATACATAGGTCCGGTAAGTCCAGATTTTAATGACTTACCAAGAAGAAGAGGTTTTTTGCATGAACGGAGCCCTTATCCAGCTTCTCGTCCTGGCGGGCGTCTTTGTGTTCCTGCTCCTGCGTTTGCGGAGCGTATTGGGAACGCGTGAGGGCTTTGAAAAACCGCCGGTGTCGTCTGACGCCTCCCCCGCGCGTCGTCCTAACCTCGAGGTAATCGAAGGCGGGCCGGATCGTGACATCACCGATCATGTGACCGAAGGCAGCGACGCGGCCATAGCGCTTGCTGCCATGAAGCGTGCCGATAATAATTTCACGGTGACAGAGTTCCTCAAAGGGGCTCGTGGCGCCTATGAAATGATCCTGATGTCTTTCGAAACAGGAGATATCTCAGCAGTCCGACCGTTTATTTCCGACGATGTCTATGATGCTTTTTCCGATGTAATTGCGGCGCGTGAAGCACAAGGTTTCACTGTCGAAGCCTCCTTTGTCGGAATTTCCGAAACGGGTCTGCAGGACGCCACATTCAACGACGCAACCCAAGAGGCAGAGCTTTCGATCCGCTTCACCGGAGAATACAATTATACGGTTCGTGATAAGGCCGGAGATATCGTCGAAGGCGGGCCGACTAACCTCAAACGTCAAAGGGATGTTTGGACCTTTGCGCGTACCATGGGCACGACCGACCCGAATTGGGTTCTTGTCGCGACGGGTGAATGATGAAGCGGGCCGGACGTGCGCTAACGCTCGTTCTGGCCCTGTTTTCGGGGGCAGCAATGGCGGAAACGCGGTATACGATACTGGATTTTTCCGACTTGCACGGGTGGACTGATGACGACCCTACCCCTGCCTTTGAAGCATTCAAAAGCACCTGTTCCCTTATGGAAGGAGCTGAGTGGGCAAAGCTATGCGCGGTGTCGCGAGATACGGATGATGCCCGCGGTTTCTTTGAGCTGTTTTTCAAACCTGTCCTGATCGAAGACGATGCGCAAATGTTGTTCACCGGCTATTTTGAACCGGAGCTTCACGGTAGTCCGCGCCGGACAGACACCTATCGCTGGCCGATCTATCGTTTGCCCTCTGCCTTGCCGCCAGCCGGACCTTGGCTGACACGTCGGGAAATCGAAGAGGACAGCGCGCTAGCCGGGCAAGGGTTGGAAATCGCGTGGCTATCCGATCCGGTTGACCGGTTTTTCCTTCAGGTTCAGGGATCCGGACGTGTCAGGATGACAGATGGCACAGTAATTCGCGTAGGTTACGCGGGAAACAACCGACGCCCCTATTCTTCGGTCGGACAGGAATTGATCAGACGTGGAATATATTCCGAACATCAGGTGAGCGCGGCAGTGATCCGGAATTGGGTACGCAACAATCCTGACGAGGGGCGCTCCCTGCTCTGGACGAACGAAAGCTATGTGTTCTTCCGCGAAGTTAGCGAAGTTCCTGCCGATCAGGGACCGCTTGGTGCGATGAACAGATCGATTACCGCCGGACGATCCATTGCCGTTGATCCCGCCTATACTCCGTTGGGAGCACCTGTCTGGATTGAACGTCGGGGAGAGTTGAATATGGACCGTCTGATGGTTGCTCAGGATACCGGCTCTGCGATCAAGGGGGCTCAGAGGGCGGACATATTTGTTGGAACCGGAGATGAGGCGGGCCGGATTGCAGGAACGATCAAGGACACGGGTCGTATGGTCGTGTTTCTTCCGGTCCAAATGGCCTTTGACCTTGTTCCCGAGGTCATCTGATGCGCCGCCGTCGAAAGCTGTCATCAGAGGAAAAAGACCTCTGGGAGCAGGTCGCGCGTACGACCACGCGGCTAGCGCCAGAAACGAAAACCGCTCCGATTGAGGAACCAGAGACGCCTCAAAAGGCGACCAAGGCAGATCCCCAAGCCCCCTTGCCCAGCTTTCGTGTCGGCGCAAAAGTTACTGCAAAACCTGGTCATTCTCTCGCGCCGTCAGTCTCGGACGGTTTGCGGGCGGCGCCGGTTGTGATGGACCATAAAACCCACAAGAAAATGACCAAGGGCAAGATGAAGCCCGACTCGCGTATCGACCTTCACGGGATGACCGTGGCCGAGGCGCATTCGGCGCTGATCAGTTTTGTTCTTGGATCATTTGACGCAGGGGATCGTCTGGTTCTGGTTATTACCGGCAAAGGTAAAGACCGCGACGATGGCGGCCCCATCCCAACCCGCATGGGTGTCTTGCGGCATCAGGTGCCGCAATGGCTCCGCCTTCCGCCGTTGTCTGCCTTGGTGATGCAGGTAACACCGGCCCACCTTCGCCATGGTGGGCACGGTGCGTATTACGTTTATCTTCGGCGTCCGCGTTAAAGAACGTAGCGGCTCAGGTCAGCCGATCGTGAAAGCTCGCCAATGTTTGTCTCAACATAATCTGCATTCACGGTAACTTTGTCCCCTGATCGGTCCGGCGCAGTGAAGGACAGTTCTTCGAACACCCGCTCCATCACAGTATAAAGCCGCCGAGCACCGATGTTTTCGACGGATTTGTTCACCTCGGCAGCGATCCGCGCCATGGCGGCGATACCGTCTTCGGTAAATTCAACGGTGAGGTCCTCGGTACCCATCAGCGCTTTGTACTGCAGGGTCAGTGCGTTGTCCGTTTCAGTAAGGATGCGAACAAAATCGCCTTCGGTCAGGTCATTCAATTCGACACGGATCGGCAGGCGGCCCTGAAGTTCGGGCAGAAGGTCCGATGGTTTCGCAACGTGGAACGCTCCTGATGCGATAAACAGGATGTGGTCGGTTTTGACCGCCCCGTGTTTGGTCGAAACTGTGGTTCCTTCAATCAGCGGCAGCAGGTCACGCTGCACGCCTTCACGACTGACATCAGCACCGCGGGCATCGGCGCGGGCGCAAACCTTGTCAATCTCATCAAGGAACACGATACCGTTCTGTTCAACGGCATCGATTGCGGCCTTTTTGACGGTTTCATCATCCAGCAGCTTATCAGCCTCTTCCGAAATCAGAATTTCGTAGCTCTCCGACACGGTCATGCGTTTTTTGACAGTACGCTGGAACGCTTTGCCAAAGATATCACCCAAAGACATCATGCCGCCCATCTGCGGTTGACCGGGGATTTCCATGCCGCCCATCGGATTTGACGTATCGGTGATCTCCAGCTCGATGATTGTGTTGTCCAGCTCCCCACTGCGGAGCTTTTTCCGGAAAGCTTCACGGGTGCCTTCGCGGGCGTCGGTTCCTGCGATTGCTTCGATCACGCGATCCTCTGCCGCTTGCAGGGCATTGGCTTTCACGTCCTCACGCATGAATTCGCGGGTTTGCAGGATGGAAACGTCGATCAGGTCGCGGATGATCTGTTCAACATCACGGCCGACATACCCGACTTCGGTAAACTTGGTCGCTTCGACCTTGATGAAAGGCGCCCGCGCGAGATGGGCGAGACGACGGGCAATTTCGGTTTTGCCGACACCGGTCGGTCCGATCATCAGGATGTTCTTGGGATAAACTTCGTCCCGTAGATCAGAGCTAAGCTGTTTGCGACGCCAGCGATTTCGCAGGGCGACAGCCACGGCACGCTTGGCCTCTTTCTGACCGATAATGAAACGGTCAAGCTCGGATACGATTTCGCGCGGTGTCAGATCGGTCATAATGTCCTCTTTCTTGCCCATTCGATCTAGGCACCCTAGCCGGAAAATCCAACCCGAAGTCGCAAACTTGGGCTATGTATATACGCAAGAAACTGCGACTCGAGGTGTGTTATGAGTGACGAAAGCGTTAAACGGCGAATAGTTGTCCGCCGTACAACCCCGCAAACAATCCCTTCTCCTGAACCCGAGGCCACAATATCGGAGCCCGTTGTCGTGTCCGAAACGGACGTAGCAGATGATTGGGTAAACGCTGATCTCCCGATCAAGGAAACCAAGCAAGCAATATCCCTGCGGATCGACCGCGATATTATCGAGTTTTTCAAGGAAAGCGGAAAAGGCTACCAGACCCGCATGAACGCTGTCTTGCGGGCCTATATGGAGGCAAAGCGCCGTTAACCGGCGATCTTTTCTACAGTTAGGTTGCCGTTGGTATAGACACAAATGTCAGCGGCAATCGCCATAGCACGGCGGGCAATGGTTTCGGCGTCCATGTCGCTATCCATCATGCCCCGCGCTGCGGCTAGCGCATAGTTGCCACCCGATCCAATCGCGGTGACATCGTGTTCCGGTTCCAGAACGTCACCAGCACCGGTGATTACAAACAAATCCTTGCCATCGGTCACGATCAGCATCGCTTCGAGCTTTTGCAGGTATTTGTCTGTTCGCCAGTCCTTGGCCAACTCGATACTCGCCCGCATCAATTGCCCCGGCGTCGCTTCGAGCTTCTTTTCGAGCCGTTCGAGCAATGTGAATGCATCCGCCGTCGAACCCGCAAAGCCACAGATTACATCCTGACCACCCGGTGCGATCCGGCGCACCTTGCGCGCCGTGCCCTTGATCACCGTTTGACCAAGTGAAACCTGCCCGTCGCCCGCGATAACAACCTCTTTACCCTTGCGGACGCCGATGATTGTTGTGCCGTGCCAACCGGGGAATTTGTCTTCTGCCATAGGAACCTCCGTTTGATCTTCGATATGAGGGCAAGGGCGGTGAATGCAAGCCTTGTGCGCCAGTTTGGTTCGTGAATAACTCGGCTCATGGAAGAAAAGCACCTTCATCTTTACTTGGATTTGCCCACGCTTTTGCGTGTTCAGGAAGGGACCCATCACTTTTTCAAGCGGATGACCGGACTGCTCGAAAAAACTGGTTGGCGGGTGGAACTCCATGAAGAAACGCCTGACGAACTCCTCGCGGCACCAGAGAGATCAGGCAAAGCACTGTTTCACATGTTGGAGCCAACGCACCAAGGCGCGCTGACCTGTCGGCGAACATATGTTGGTGCATTTTGGCACATCGAAGCGAGCGCGGCCCGGTGGGAATGGCCTGTTGCAAAGACAGATTACGATCCATCAGCGGTGTGGCCGAAACCCGCAAAGAAATTCTTTGAATTCTGGCGCAATCGTCTGTTTCCTGAAACGACACCGCGTGATGACGGGTATGTTTTCGTTCCGCTGCAAGGCCGATTAACCGAACACAGGTCTTTTCAGTCGATGAGCCCGATTGAAATGTTAGAGACCACGCTGCAACAAACCGAAAAACCTATCGTTGCAACGCTCCATCCAAGTGAAGACTATTCGCGAACGGAAACGCGTGCGCTTGATGATCTAACGGAACGTTATTCTAGGCTCACGGTATCGCTCGGTGGTTCCAACAAAGCGCTACGGGACTGTAGCTATGTTGTCAGTCAGAATTCATCGCTCGCCTTTATGGGCTATTTCCTGAAAAAACCGTCGGTGCTTTTTGCTGGCGCGGACTTTCATCACATCGCCGGCTCAGTGGTGCGTGATGGAATCGAAGGTGCTTTTGAAAAACTTGATGAAGGTCCGGACTTTGAACGTTACCTGTTCTGGTTTCTCAAACAGAATTGTCTAAACGCGGGTAATCCGGATTTTGATACAGCCTTGCCCAAAGCTCTGCGCAAACACGGTTGGCCCATGTGAAAAGGGCGCCACAATGGGCGCCCCGTCATTTTGTCATTTCCGAAGAAATCAGATCGAGCTTTCAATCCAAGCCTGCAAAGCGGCCTTTGGTGCAGCGCCAGCTTTGTTGGCGACGATCTCACCGTTTTTAAAGATAAACAGCGCGGGAATACCACGCACACCCAGTTGAGCGGGAGAGGTCGGATTTTCGTCGACGTTGACTTTGGCGATCTTGATTTTGCCAGCCATCTCTTCGGAAAGCTCTTCCAGAGCTGGGCCGATCATACGGCACGGACCGCACCATTCGGCCCAGAAATCGACGATGACAGGAACGTCGGATTGACGCACTTCGGCGTCAAAAGTTGCATCGGTGACAGGTACAGTAGCCATGGGTTTCTCCTACAGGATATCGGGGCAGAACGTAGGGTGCCCCCTACAATTGGTCAACCCGAAGCAGCGCGACGCAACGCCGCCATGACCAGATCGGGTGGCAGATCCATTAGTTCACCGGTTGCCGTCCAGAGGATCGCACAGGAAATTTCATGATCAGGATAAACATGTGAAAGTCCTGATAAATATGCCCCCATCTGGCGCAAAATACCTTCGGGAGTCTGCTCTGCATTTGCCGGTACTTTCCGGTTGGTTTTGAAATCTACACAGAGCACTTGGCTATCGCGCACAATCAACCGGTCGATAGCACCGTGAATGCGGTTTTCGAGCTCTGGAATTTCCGCAGAAATTTCGACTTCTGCTAAAGAGTCGGGGGAAAAAATGTGCTCAAGTTCCGGTCGTTCCAACATCGAAACGACGTCGGACAGAAGATTGTCACGATCTTCGACAAGACTGCTGTCGGGGTCTGATGCGATCAACTCGGTCCCAACCGCGAGCCGGTCTTGGATCGGATAAGCCGGGAGGTGTTCCAGCAACATGTGAACCAACCGTCCACGAGCAAGCGAAACGTCTTCGTCAGCCTGCCCGACCTCACCCGGGAGCGCTTTTGCTCCACCCAGATCAGAAGGTGAAATCGTCGCCTTTCGGGATGGAACAGTGTCGATTGCGGGCAATTTTGGTGCAGGAACGGTGTCTGTCTGAACGTCAGTCACCGTCTGCAATTCTGGTGCATCCCAGTCGTGTGCAGAATACCGAAGGATATCAATTCCGTTTTGCTTGATTGCCTCAGCGCCAACATGACCCATCGCTGCCTCGATCACGTTGAACCAGGCTTCGTTCCCTTCTTTGGCCTCTCCCGCTCCGCAGATAATGAGCCACTTTTCCGCACGAGTCAGAGCCACATATAGCAGCCGCCGCCGCTCTTTTTCCTGCGTGGCCTTCAGATCATCAACTACCGGCCGGACTGTGTCCGGTGTGTTTTCAGAGGATGTCTTCCATATCGGACCATGTTCGGTCTCAAGGACCTCATTTCTGATGTCGATTTTGCGGAACTGAGTCTCCGGCAGGATCACGATAGGTGCTTCCAGACCTTTGGAACCGTGCACTGTCATCACCCTGATTTCATCGCTGGCAGAATCCATCTGCCGTTTCACCGTGACCTCATCTGAATCCATCCAGTGAAGGAAACCGGTCAGACTTGGCACCGTACCTTGCTCGTAGGACAGAGCCTGAGACAAAAGCGCGTCAATTGCGTCTTCAGCCTCTGCACCTAACTGCCGGACGAGCTTTCGGCGCCCGTCATGACGGGTCAAAATCCGGTCGATCAGGTCGTAAGGTCGCAAGAAATCTGACTGGCGCCGCAGGTCATCCAAAACTGCACGGGTTTCGGTTGCATCTACACTGTCG
This sequence comes from Marivivens sp., assembly GCA_050298835.1. Classification (GTDB taxonomy): domain Bacteria; phylum Pseudomonadota; class Alphaproteobacteria; order Rhodobacterales; family Rhodobacteraceae; genus Marivivens. The sequence continues at coordinate 11,461 of JBNKUW010000028.1, read as the reverse complement.
CGAAGCGCTTCCCACAGATAACCTTTTCGCCAGTGTGCCAGTCTAAACAGGTCTTGTTCGGACCAACCGAACAACGGGGACTTCAACGTCGCAGCGAGCGACAGATCGTCTTCTGCCAGAGCGAGAAAACGCAAAAGCGCCAGAATGTCTTTCACCGCAAGCTGAGCAGAAAGAACCAGACGATCCGCACCCGCAATCGGCAAGCCAATATTCTTACATGCCCGAATAACTTCGTTGAACAGATCCTTCCTGCGCTGGACGAGGACAAGGATATCCCGCGGTCGGATCGGACGGCGTATATAGGTGCCAGAATTGCCGATCTCTTCGGGGATCGTTTCGTTATCGATCATCGATTTGATCTGCTCCGCGATCTGGCGGGCGAGCTTTACTTCGGCAGCTTCCTCCTGCTTCAGATCAATCGGATCGAACCAGTCTTTTTTCTCAACAACCTCGGGCTTGGGAATCATCGGCCATAGATCAACACGTCCGGGCATTTCGGATTTAAACGCGTGGTGTTGGACTTGTGCCTCAAGCCCCTCGGTCATTGGTCCCGTAAATGTCCGGTCCACAAACGACAGGATCGCATGGGATGACCGGAACGAATACTGGAGTTCGGTCGATTTCAATGGAACTTCGCGGTTTTCGAGAGCGGTCCCGAAATGGTCACGCATTCTGTCAAATTCGTCGGGATCGGCCCCTTGGAACGAATAGATCGACTGCTTTTTGTCCCCTACGACAAAGATCGTTCGGGACCGGTCGGCATGTGCGCCATCACCGGCCGCAAATTCACCGGCAAGCGCTTTGATGACTTCCCACTGCGCTGGGCTCGTATCCTGTGCCTCATCGACGAGGATATGATCGATTCCACCATCGAGTTTGAACAATATCCAGCTAGCCACCACAGGATCGGTCAACAGATCGCGCGCCTTGTTGATCAGGTCGTCAAAGTCGAGCAATCCGCGATGGAGCTTCCGCGTTTCATAGGCCGGAATATAAACCCGTGCGAAATCGTGGAGGAGGAGTGTTCGCTCCAATCCTTCTAGCCCGATACGCCGGGGTCTCGCGGCCTCAACACGCTCCATCAGGTCATTCAGATCATCGATCAGCGCCGGACTTTTTTCGCGTGTCCCCTTTGTTGGAAAAGACCCTATCTTGGCGGAAAACGGGCTCTTTGAACTTTTTCCAGTCAGGCAAACATCTTCGAGAGTTCTTAGGTCAGCTAAGGTGAGGGAACCCGAAGCTGACAAATCTGACAACTTGCCGGCAGCCCCTTGGTCGGTTGAACTACCACCGGCGCAAAGCGCGCGAACGTCTTCGATTGTTTTGCGGTCGCTTGGTTGGAACACATCGTCCAACAGCGCTGAGACGGTCAGGTCAGCAGAAACACCAAACGCCTCTGCCAGTTGCGCACGAGTCGGCTTTTCCAGAAACGCGCGTTTGTGGCTGATGACCTCTGCGCAGATGTTCATAAGCTGATCGTCCCAGACGTGCTGCGCAAGCGCATCAAGGACTGCATGATCCGGCCCTTCGGCCACCTGATCCAGAACCTCTTCACGCAACAATTCAGCGGCGCGGTCTTCCATTTCGGTAAACTGCGGAGAGATTCCCGCCTCAAGCGGAAACCGCCGTAGGATCGACGAACAAAACGCGTGAATCGTCTGAATTCTCAAACCACCGGGCACCTCGATTGCTGTGGCAAATAGACGGCGCGCAACAGAAAGGTCCGGAGCTTCGTCGATAGGATCGGCGCCCATCTCCCGAAGGGCATTTCGCAATTCCACATCGGGCATCATCGCCCATTCGCCCAATCGCTTGAATAGGCGGTTCTGCATCTCTGAGGCGGCGGCTTTGGTGTAGGTGAGACACAAGATGTTCGATGGCTCCACCCCATCAAGCAAAAGACGCGCGACGCGATCTGTCAGCACGCGGGTCTTTCCCGATCCAGCGTTCGCGGAAACCCAAGTAGACGCTCTGGGATCAGCAGCATTGATCTGGCGGCGGGTGGCTTCGTTCATCATGACAAATCCTCCGCCTCAGCATCCTGACTCAGGTCCCATTCACCATAGCGGGACAGGTGGTCGTAATCGCTTCGGAACTTCGAACTCTCGGCAGCCATCAAAGCCGTATAGCCCCGCGCAGGGTCTTGCCATGCGCGGATTAACTGTCGGAAACGATCCCACTCTTCGTCAACGGACATGTCTTCGATGGCGTCTTTGCCACGTTTCGATGCGGGACTCGCGGCGGTGAGGATCGGGGCACGCACCGATTTAGCCCCCGCCTTGATCGGAACAAACTCTGCATCAAACGCGGTTTTCGCACCAACCGCGGCAAAGGCACCGCGTGCGACCAGCGCTGCTTCGAGGATAAGCTGTTTATCGAAATAGGCTTGCTGTTTCTCGCTTGGCGGTGTGCCGGTTTTATAGTCGTACAGGATCACTTGCCCGTCTTCGGTTTCATCAATCCTGTCAGCTTTGCCTTTCAGGGTGAAATCAAGATCATCGAGCTTGAGTGTCGCCCAAGCCTCAAAATAGGCGGGTGTTCCCCGTTTTTGGCGTTGGGCTTCGGTCTTCAGGAACCAGTCGGCGACAACTTCCATCCGCGCATACCAAAGGGCGCGGGTCGCGGGCCACGGACATTTCTCATTCAGGACATCAGCGGTGATTTCCATCAGCCGCTCGCGCGCTTTACGTGTTGTCGGATCAGGTTTTTCCTGAATGAAAATCTCGAGCACCTTGTGAATGATTATCCCGCGCAACGGCGCATCGGCCTCTGGCACCAAAGGATTAAGCGCCCGCAGCCCAAGAACATGACGAGCGTAGATCGCATAGGGATCGCGGATCAGTGTCTGTATCTGCGTAAAGGACAGTTCTTTCGGTCGTGCCTCAACCGGTGGTCGCGGCGACGGACGCCGTGCTGGATCAGCACGACCGTCTGCTGCGCTGATCGCTTTGGCCTCTTGAACAAAGACCTGACCTCGCGCGCGCATCTGGTCGAGCGCGTCTCTGCCCCCCTGCTCTGGTAACCCCGCAAGTAAATTGGTCAGGCGGTTCACCCAGCGCGACGGGATGGTCTCGGCCTCGTCCGAACGTATTGAACGGCTGATCCAGACCTCTTTGGCTGCAACCGCCTGTTGGTAATCGTGCGCGGACAGGCCAATTTGCCGTTCAGGTAGCAATAGACCCGCTTTTTCCCGCATGTCGCGATTGAGTCACGGATCCGGCTGTGGTGTTTTTGGCCAGACGCCGTCATTCATTCCGCCAAGGATGACAAGATCAGCGCTTTGTACGCGTGCCTCAAGCGTTCCCCAGAACAAGACTTGTGGATGGCTTTCATCAGGGTTGCGAACTTCGGCGCCGGATAGAACACCGGACATCAAAGAGCCGTAGTCCCGTGCCGTTATCGCCCCGGCCGCATCTGCCTGAAGTTCCAAATCTTTCATCACTCGGAGCGCTTCACGACCCGCTGCCTGCTTCCAGAGCTCGTTATCCGCCCCTTCCGTCGGACCTTGCGCGAGCATTTCGGTTAGCGACAGATGCGCAGAGAGATGGTCCGCCAGAGGAACTTCTGTTTCAGTCCCCGCCCCTTTGTGTACCTGATCTAAAACGGATGCGATCCAATCTAGCCATGCCCGATGATCGTCATTTTTGGATTTCAGATCTCGCAGGGCATCCCCTGTCGGAAATGCCGGCCCCTCCTTGCGAATTTGCAGTTCAAGCTCATGGGTCCACAGAATGTGCCGTCCGCGATCCGAACCACTGGCAACAAGGGGGTGTTTCAGGGTGGAAAGCAGCGTTTCGCCAGTGATCCGGTCAATCCGTAAACCAGCGACGTGGCGCAATAGCCTGCCCGGAGGGGACAAATGCAGCGGTTGCCCTGCAGAATCGTCTGGGGTGATGTTCCAGCGGTCCAACGCGGCTGCGACCTGACGGGTCAGCGTTCGGTCTGGTGTGATCAAAGCGGCGGTAATACCGTCATCAATCGCTTTGCGCAGGCGGAGTGCGATCGTTTCCGCTTCGGCGCGTGGGCTTGGTGCTTCGACCAGTGTAACGTCTGCCATCGCAGACGGAAGATCGCCCAGCGCGGGACCTTCTGTCAGCCATTGATCGGTCACTGGTGCGGGACGCAAAGACAAGGACACAACGCGATTTCGCGGATTGCTTTCAAACCCGGTCCAAGGCGGAATATCACCGATTTCGAGCCCGAGACGATCCATCAGAATCTTGTAACGGTACTGAGGGTGATCTTCGAACCTGCGTCGGTCAGTCATCGCTGGCCAGACTTCATCCATGTCATAGTCAACACCGGGCAGAATGATCGCCCCCTGTGGAAGCTTTGCCACCGCTTCCATCAGCATCAGCGTCGTACCCCGAGAACCTGTCGATCCGGCGACGATCACAGGATGATCGGGAGGAGACTGGTCCCATAGCGCGATTTGGCGTTCGATCACCATGCGTTGGCGCGTTTCGGTGTCTGGTGGTTGATCGCCCAGATCAAAGAAGGGCTGCACAATTCCGATGAATTTCTGCGTTCGTTCCCAGTGACCGGATCGGTCTGACACATCAAGATCGAGTATGGCGTCTAGAGGAACCCCCTCCCCGTGCATTTCGTCCAAGAGGTTTGCCAAACTGTCGGACAGGTCGAAAAGCGCTGATCGCGGTGCAAGGTCGGGCTCTTGCTGGAGCAATCGCGCCACGAACTGAGACAATTCCAGCCGTCTCCGAAGGGATGAGACCGGTTGCGGCACATCCACACCAACGGCATCGCGGGCAAGGTCAGTGACCAGCCGTAGCCGCGGAAGAAGTGTAGCCCCACCCACATCGAACAACTGTTTCACGCGACGCTGCATACGGCGGGTGTTCAGGAAAATTTCGACCTTTGCGATCTCATGCGGGGGCGTGTCTTGCAGCCTGTCCCTGATCCCCTCAACCAACGCGCCGGCGAAATCCACACCCAACGGCATTCCAAAAACACGAGGCCGGTCTATGGAGTCAAAGAGTGTCACGCAAAAGTCCTTCGGCGAGGGCGATACTGTCCGGACGGCCAACATCGCACCACCGCCCGTTGTATGTCACCCCAAAAAGCGTTCCTCGATCCAGCATCCGGTTCCACAACTCCCACATGGAAAACGCCTCCTTCCCGACCTGAGCGAGGTCCGCCGTGCGAATTATCTGGCAGCCGGTATAAATCGCGCTCTCACCTCGGGTGATGCGGCCTGCATTGTCCATGATGAAATCGCCCCGTCCTTTGTGGCCTAGTGCGTTCTCCTTTTCGACAAGCAGGAGCAGCCCATCCATTTCGTCCCTCCATGCGGTGCGGAGGATGGAAAAGGGGTTCGGACCGTTCCAGACGGCGTCCGTATTCATGGTAAATACAGGGTCGGAGTCGAGCAACGGCAGAGCTTTCCGCAATCCGCCACCGGTTTCTAGCAATGAACCGGTTTCGTCCGAAATCAATACATCGCCAGGTACGGCATCGCGGATTTGGTCTGCAAAACAATGGACGTTAACCACTCGTCTCAGATTTGGCGCAAGATCAAGCGCATGAAACAGGAGAGGTTTTCCAGCGACCTCAACCATCGGCTTGGGTTTATCCTTGGTCAGCGGGGCCATGCGTGTCCCAAGGCCGGCGGCGAAAAACAGAACGGCTTTAGCTGGCATCAGGTAGGTCCGGCAAAATCAATTGAGAAAGGTCAAGTAAATGCGGATGGGTGAGGTCTTGCCGCAAGGCGCGAACGACCCGGGGAATAAAAGCCGCATATTTATCTTTGCCGTCACGTCGGATCAGACGCGCAAAAATTCCCAAAATTCGCAGATTGCGCTGGGCGGCAATCGTAGCAAAGGCAGTTTTGTCGACGGTATCTGTTAGGGCCTCCACCGTAGCGGGGCTCACGTCCCGACGTGCATCCCGTAGAAGCGATACAAGATCGTACAATGGGTGCGCGACAAACGCGTCCTGAAAATCAAGAAGGCCAACACGATCCGTCCCGCTCCTGTCGGGTCTCCAGATCAGATTTTCGGCGTGGAAATCGCGCAAAGACATGACCGGCCATGCAGGCGGAAGCGTGGCCAATGCTTGATACATCGTTCGTTCGATAGCGAGCTCACTTGCCTCTGGTGCGAACCATTCAGAATAAAGGTTGACCATCGCCGCACCTTCGCGCGGCGTCATTACCGGAATGTTGGTCGGGGCGGGGTCATTTGCCAGAACCCGTAGGCAATCAACAGCGGCGGAGTAGAGCGTCATTTCATCGGCGTCACCCTTAGCAAGCCAATCGGCAAAATGTCGTGGGCCAAGGTCTTCGATGACCGCGAGGCCAATCGCGGTGTCAGAAAGGTATATCTCCGGTGGGCATAAGCCGATTTTTCTCAACCGGTTTGCAATCGCCAGAAACGGTCGGAGGTCCTCACCAGCTTCGGGCGGTGCGATCATCAGGATTGCGGTTTCACCAGCGGGTGACGTCAGGCGTCGATATTGTCGGCGGGACGCGTCACCAGCGATTGGAAGCTGTTTCCAGCTTTCCCAAGTCGTGCCGGACAGGAAGCCGGAAATCTCAGACACCCGCCTTCTCCAACCTCGGGAGCCAAGACCCCGGACCGGAAAATGAAACGGAATGCGCATCACCTGCTTTGAAAGACAAAGTCAGAGCATTTTCCGGTGCAAGATCCGCGAGCCGGTCCGGCCATTCGATCAGACAAATTGCTGTTTCGAACGCCTCGTCCAAGCCGAGCTCTACTGCTTCGTCCGGGTGGGTCAGGCGATAAAGATCGCAATGCCAGATGTCGGGATCATCTTCATAGGTCTGAACCAGAGTGAAGGTGGGCGACGGAACGTCCTCTTCGTATCCCAAGCGGGTGCGGATTAGCGCACGAGCGAAAGCGGTTTTTCCCGCCCCAATTTCCCCTTCAAGGAGGAGAACATCGCCCGCATGCAACGCTGATGCAATTCGCTGCGCCAAAGCAACGGTTTCAGTTTCATCGGAGAGTGTAAGAGGGCCTAGCGTAAACGACATAGGCCCAAATTACGGGCTCCGCAGATGCTCGCAAGAGGCAATCAGCTTTGTGCAGCCCAAAGTGCCGGTTGTGGATCGTGTATCAGACCTTCTGCGGCGTTCAGCGCGAAGCGGATCATGATATTTCCGCCGGGCATGGCGTTTAAACCGCACAGCAGTGAACGACCGTCGTTCAGCCTGACCGTATCGGTCCAATGGTGCTTTCCAGCAGGTTGACCGGGAGTTTCGCGAATTCGGGCCCAGACCGGAGTTGGCACAGTGGCCTTTTGCCATTTTCGTGATTCCTCAAGCAGGCTGGAGCCGACGAACGAAGGTTCGGTCCCGTTGTGCCAGAGATCTTGATAGGCCGAGTTCGAAAGAGTGAGTGTTCCGGCAGGTGAAAACACGGCAATCGCATCTTCGAGCTGGTTCAGAACAGCCTGACTGGTTTCAATCTGGCAGCGGAACCGTCGGGTGAGAGTGATTTCTTCGCTGATGTCTTCAATCAGGAAAGCGATCGCGCCGTTTGGGTGGGGTCTACCGGTAACCCGAAACGTCTGTCCGGTGGGAAGGTCCCAGCGTTCGTTGAATGTCCCGTTGCTTGCGTTGGTTTCGACGGAAACGATCCGGTCACGCCAACTGCTGTAGTTCTTCGGTTCTGGAATCAGACGAGCTTCGCGCAGGTGATCAAGGAAACTGTTCAGGGTTGGTCGGGCACTAAGAAAGTCGATCGGCAAATCTGTCAGGTCAAGAAGCGCAGGGTTAAAAGTGACCAATCGTCGGGCTTTGTCAAAAATAGCGAGACCTGTTGAAAGCTGTGCAAAGGTTTTGGTCAACGCTTGGAAATGGCTGCGTTGCGCTGTTTCAGCGGCGACAGCAGCGGAAACGTCGATTGCAAAGTAGACGGTTTCGGACCCTCGATGGACAAAACGCAAATCATACCAACGCGGATCGCTCCCCGGTAAATTGCAGGCAATTCGAATGGTGTCCTGCCCGTTGGTTGCGGGATGTTCTGACAGATCAAACAGACGCGCGGGTGGCCAAGCAGGAATATCGGTCAATGTCGCACTCGATTTAAGAGTGGCGAGGTCCAGATAGCTCCGGTTTGCCCAAATAATTGTCCCGTCTTCGTCTTGTCGCCAAATGAGCTGCGGCGCGTCCTCTGCAATTGTTCGAAGGGAATGCAATTCATCCTCGACCGCTGCGACGGCAGCCTGATCGAGAGTTGTTTTTCCTTTGGTTCTATCCTCGAACTGGATGCGCGCCAGACCCTCCCAGTATTCGGCTACGAGCGTGAGATTTCTGTTCTTCGGGGCGACGATAACCTTTCGTCGGTCTTGTGCCAAAGAGCGTAGATCATTGCGCAGATTGGGAAACTGAAGCGAAAAGAAACCGAGGAACTTATCCCAATCATTCGCATCAGCAGTGCGTTTCCGGAGCATTTTGCGTGCTCTTCGAGTGGCATCGACCAGCAGGGTGTCGTCAAAAAGGAAAACAACTTTGTCCTCCGCGTCCCTGAGCAGACTTCGGGCATCACGGCGTTGACTATCAAGATAATGGACAACCCCGGCGACGATAATGAGCGCGGTCAGGATCGCGACAACACTTGTGGTGACGATGATCATTCCAGACATGATCAGATTCCCCTTAGATGGCTAACTCTATCTAGAGGAATGAAGGTTAATTACGCGTTAAACCTCGAATTGGCGGTTGGTGCCCAGTGCTCCTGCCCGACTTCCAAGTCCTGGATCGATCACCTCTCTGGGCCAGCTAACCACAACGATCGCGCCACCTTTTTTGCCGCCATTTGCAAACGTCAGCTCTGCGCCAGACCGTTCGAGCAACGTCTTGGCAATGAACAACCCAAGCCCCATGCCCTCGTATCCGGGTCGGGTTTCTTCGTTTCTGTCACGGACAAAGGGATCGCCAATACGGGACAGGATAAAGGGCGGGTAGCCGGGCCCGTCATCAAGAATCCTCACGGCAACTGTTGTTTCGGTCCACTGGCTTTCTATGACAACGGTATCTATGGCGAAGTCTACCGCGTTTTGAATAAGGTTTCGTAACCCGTGAATCACCTCTGGCCGTCGTTCCAGAATCGGTTGGCGATCCGGATCGATGTTGTCAGGTGACAACCAGAAGCGAAGGGTTTTGCCGCGGTCCTGATGGGGTTCTGCGGCCTCCTCCAAGACACCGGAAAGCGGAACGTTCCTGAGATGGAGGTCATCTTTGCCGATCCTGCCCATTGAATGGAGGATGTCGCGGCAACGGTCCGCCTGCTCTCCGATCAAACGCAAGTCATCGAAGAGGTCAGGATTGTCCGGACCGTCCGAAAGGAGCTCTCCACTGACCAGTTTGATGGTCGCCAGAGGCGTACCGAGCTCATGTGCGGTTGCGGCAACCACTCCACCAAGGTCGGTTAGCTTTTGTTCCCGATCAAGGGCCATTTGTGTGGCAAGTAGCGCGTCCTCCATATCATGTATCTCGGTTGAGATGAGGCGGGCATAGGCACCAAGAAACGTCAGACCAACCATGAGCGCGACCCAGAACCCGAAACGAAAGAGATCGTGCATAGCGATGATTGCGCCGTCGAAGGTGACCAGCGGCAGGTGCCAAAAGGTCAGCGCTGTGACCATTAGCAATGAAACAACTCCAAGGATCGCAGTATTGCGAAGCCGTAGAAATGTTGCCGCAATTGTGACCGGTGCGAGCACGAGCAGTGCAAAGGGATTATTCAAGCCGCCTGTCAGATACAGCAACAGACCAAGCTGGAGCAGGTCGAACATCAGCATCAACATGGCTTCGAGTTCGGAAAGACGTTTGGTTTCTGGATACAGGAATGATGAAAACAGGTTGGCGATGATCGATGCCCCGATTGCCATACCGACAAGGCCGACTTCGATATCCAGACCAAAGGCCTTAACCGCGACAAGAAGGGCAACGATCTGACCGAAAATGGCAATCCAACGCAAGATAACGAGCGTTTTTAACCTGACCCAACGGCTGCGTTCACGGTCATGGGGGCTTTGTTGGGCAGGTATCATTCTAGTGCAGCCATCTGTCACGGGGTTTCCTATTGTTATTTGGGCTGAACGGAGCAATCAATGCGCGACCAAAGGAGAGACCCATGGAAAAGAAAATCGCGCTCGCTGCAGTTTCCGTCGCCGCGCTGTTTATTGCCGGGACAATTGCGGTGGTTCAACTGAACAAGCCATCAGAAGACTTCGCGGTTTGCGGTGCGACTGCTATAGGAAGCTCTATCGGCGGCCCGTTCGAATTGGTTAACCAACATGGTGAGACCATGACCGATCAAGACGTCATCACAGGCCCGACGCTGATCTACTTTGGCTATACGTTCTGTCCTGACGTTTGTCCGTTGGACAACCTCCGCAACGCTGTGGCTGTTGATATTCTTGACGAAAAAGGGATCGAGGTTACGCCTGTCTTTATTTCGATCGATCCCGAGCGGGACACACCCGAACGCATGGGCGAATTTGCGAACAACTTCCATGAACGGATGATCGGTTTGACGGGTACATTGGAACAGACAGATGCTGCCTCCAAAGCCTATCGCACCTACTACCAGAAACAGGACGAAGGCGACCCGGAGTATTACCTCGTCGATCACTCGGTTCAGTCCTACTTTGCCCTTCCTGATTACGGCGTGGTCGACATCTACGGTCACTACACCAACGACGCCCAAACGCCCGATACCGCACCAGAGCGTGTAGCAGAGCGGATCGAGTGTCTTGTCAACGTTGCCAACGCGAATTGACCTTCTGTTCTTGGGCCGTTACCTCTGTAGGGCGCGAAACGTAAGGCAGATTTGATGGAAATCGAACCTCTCGATCTGGGCGAGGATACGTCACTCCTCTTGGTGGATGATGATGAGCCGTTTTTGAAACGGCTCGCCAAAGCAATGGAAAAGCGTGGCTTTTCTGTTGAAACAGCCGGCTCGGTGGTGGCTGGTCGTGCGATTGCTACAGCCCGCCCGCCCGCTTATGCAGTTGTCGATCTTCGGCTTGAGGACGGAAACGGGCTCGATGTTGTCGAAGTCTTGCGCGAACGTCGTCCGGACAGCCGTATCATCGTTCTGACCGGATACGGTGCGATTGCGACCGCTGTAGCGGCTGTCAAAATCGGTGCGACGGATTATTTGTCCAAGCCGGCCGACGCAAATGATATCATCAATGCGCTGCTTGCAAATGGCGACCAACTCCCCCCGCCGCCTGAAAACCCGATGAGCGCGGACCGCGTCCGTTGGGAACACATCCAGCGGGTTTTCGAACTTTGTGATCGCAATGTTTCGGAAACGGCCCGACGTTTGAACATGCATCGGCGTACGCTGCAGCGAATTCTAGCAAAGCGTAGCCCTAAGTAGCGGCTTCTTTTCTGAGCCACTTGATGAATTTGCTCTGGGCTTGTGACCCGACACCTGGACGGGTGACCAAGTAGTAGCCGAGTCCGTCCTGT
>JBNKUW010000027.1:0-21707 GCA_050298835.1 Marivivens sp. | reverse complement strand
GCTCGGGCTGTCGATCAGCGGATTGAGCAGCGCCTCGGCCTTGCGGCAATCGAGTTCGCAGATCAGCGCCTTGACCGGCCCGACCGCGGTCGGCGACAGCGACAGCGAGCGATAGCCGATCGCGATCAGCGCCAGCGCGCCAAGCGGAACAAAGGCATAGGCCAGATGCAGGATCAGGACGAGCGGTTCTTTCGCGGTTTTATGACCTTGCCAGCGGGACAGACGCAGGGCGTGGAGCGTTGCGACACCAAACAGGGCAACTGCGGTTAACAGGGCAAAGGGGGCCACAACCCAAATCAACAGCGTCGCGACGGTGAACAACAACGTGACTTTGTCGAGCTTTTGCATGGGAGGAACGGGCAGGGCGGTTGCGCCCTGTTTCACCAGCCAGTTGCGGGTGAAAGACGGGATGATCCGGCCACCGATGACGGAAATCATCATGATCCCAGCCCCAAGGCCGAGCCGCAGTCCATAACCTTGTGCGTGCCCTTCGATGTGGAACACCGCGTTGGAGAGCGCAAAGACCGTCAGCATCGCAAAGACGATCAGGTTCCGCCAGTTTTTGCCCGCAACGATTTCCCGCAAGATCAATCCGGCAAGGACGACGGGGAATGACAGATCGGCCGCAGCCACCAATCCGGCAGGGACCGAGGCGGAAAACAGCACAGCAATGCGCCCGATCACCCACAACCCGAAAAGCGCGGCAAGTTTCCATCCAACCACAGGAAGCTGTCCGGTCCAGTTTGGCACCGCCGTCAGCAGAAATCCGGCAAGCACCGCACCCAAGTAACCGAACAGGAATTCATGGGCATGCCATGACACCGGATCGAACTGCGTGGGCAGGGCAATCGCGCCGGTCAGCGCCGGTATCCAGAGCAGCATGGCAACGGTGGCCCAGAAGCCTGCAAAGAAAAAGAACGGGCGAAAGCCGTAGGTGAAAATGGCAGGGCCGCTCCATTGGCGCATCTGGTTGGTTGAACTGTTGGCCACGTTAGGCTTCTCCGGTATCTGCTTTGGTCATCAGGGTGCGGATATGGCGGGCAAAAGCAAGGGTCGCGGGAATTGCGATGACGGCTCCGATGGCGATCGACCATCCGGTCGACAGCACGGGCAGGCCCATCCAGCTCCCGATCAGGGAGGCGAAAAAGACGTTCACCGCAGCAGCGCCCCACCCGAAAGGGTAAAGGACCACGGCGATCTTGTTTGCGGACCAGCCTGTGGTCATTGGCGGTTCACCATTTTGTGGACCGCATAAAGGGCTGCGAACATCGCAAAGCTCGCCAGTGCGAACCAGACTTCGGCGGTGGCTGATTGCGGTTGCGGAACCGGCCGTTCGAAGGCGGCAGCAGGGAGGGCGATCAGTGAAAAGAGAATGGCAAGGATACGCATCTCAGGTCTCCTGTGTGAGGGTTCGGTAAATATCGGGAAGGGCGCGAAGCAGACGTTCGGGATGGGGCAAAAGGGTGAACCCGCCGCGCCCGAAAATACGGGCAAACCAGTCCTGACCGTCTTCGTCGATGATAACACCGTGGAGCGATAGGCCCGCGCGGCGGGCTTCACGAACGGCCATGTGGCTGTCTTCGATCCCGTGCTGGCCTTCGTAGTGGTCAAGGTCATTGGGTTTGCCGTCGGTCAACACGATAAGAAGCCGACGGGCGGCCTGCTGTTCGGCCAGTTGGGCCGATACATGGCGGATTGCAGCGCCAAGGCGGGTGAAATGGCCAGGTTTCAGCGCACCGATGTTGGCTTCGATGTCAGTGCCCATCGTGTCGTCGAAATCCTTCACGCGGGTGAGGAACACCCGATTGCGTTTGAGCGACGAAAACCCCCAGATGCCAAGGCGGTCTCCGGCCGCATCAATCCCGTGGGCGAGCGCGGCCATCGCTCCGCGGGCGACCTCGATCACCGACGTATCGCCAATCGCGGCTTCGGTTGATCGGGACGTATCGATAAGAAAGGCAACGGCAAGGTCGCGTTCGATCTGTCTGTGGTCCTGCCAGATACGGTCAGACCCGCGACCCGTCGCCTGCAAATCAGCCTGCGCACAGATCAGCGCATCAAGGTCGAGCTCTGTCCCGTCGATCTGGCGGGGGCGCAGAACGCGGCGGGGGTGGAGCGTTTCGAACTGCCGCCTGACGGCGCGTACATAGCGCGGATTGGGGTGGAACGGATCGCCTTCGGGGGTGGCACGGGCGTCAAGAACGCGGCAATGCCCCTCAAGGTAGCTGCGGGATTTGTGGTTCCATTCGGGATAGATAAATTCACCCGCAAGCCGTTCGTGGTCGGCCTCTGCAGGTGACAGATCAAGGTGGAGCCGGAGCCGCGTTGCCGCCTTTTTGTTGTGTTTGGTCAGGGTGATCTTGTCCTGATCGTCCGCAGCTTTGGCAGCGTTTTCATCGTCGTCATCATCGACAGAACGGTTGAGGTTCATCGATTCCACCCAGCTCAGGATCGATTCAAACCGGTGGATGATGAAACTGTCACGACGGCGGGTCTGGTCCTGATCCTTGCGTTCGCCAAGCTTGCGGTTCGACGTGGCGGCAGCAGGTGGGCGGGCGGTTTCGCTCGTTTCTTCGGCAGAGTTCATGCCGCTGACAGGGCGGGAAAACCGCAGCCAGATCGGCACTGTCGCAAAGGGCATGTAGCCCGTTGCCGGTGATTTGATATCCGCCTCAATCGCCTGTCCGCAAAGCTGATCACATACGGCCTGTTCCATTGCGGCTTCGGCTGAAGGGAGTGTGATCATCGGACGGCTGTCTGCAACGATGGGAGCCATCCGTTTGTAGGCTTTGCTAAGTCCGGGACACGCAAGGAGCACGCGGTCACGGGCACAGGCGTTGAGGCGGATTTGCTGGCGGTCGGCCTCGCGATCACTTGTCGAGACACTGGGGAGGTCCTCGGCAGGTGTCAGAGCAGCAAGGGCCGTCAGCCAGAAGTAGGCGGCGCGGTTCAGCGCCGGATCGGAAAATTGGGACATAACGGGGGGCAGGCGCAATTTCTCACCGTCGTAGCCCGCTACGTATTCGCGGTCCCGTTGGGTGGCGAGTTTGCGGCGCACGGGCGTCCTGTGACGGACCACCGTTGCGGGGCTTTCGGTGAGTTCAACACCTGCGTCGCCACCAAGGGCGCGAAACAGGACCGCAAGGCTGGGCCGCACAGAGGCGAGCGTTACCTCTGCCTCTGCGTTGGTTTCTGTCGCACCGATGCCGCTGGCAAGATCGTGCCAGAGGTTGCCAACGGTTTCTTCAGGTTCCATCAGGTCCCGTAGTTTCATCGTCTTATCCGTAGATCGTTGAAACAAGATCGCGCAGCGCCTGCTGCACGTCGGCGTCGTCAGAGAGCGGCTCGATAATGGCCACTTCGATGGCGTGTTCGATCGGCATTCCGCCGGCGATCAGTTTGGCCGCATAGGTCAGCAAACGGGTGGATACCCCTTCTTCGAGGTCCATTCCCGACAGCCGCCGGATATGTCCTGCCAGCCGGACGAGCGTCGAGCTTCGCGCTGGATCAAGTCCGCCTTCTTTCGATACGACCTCGAGTTCGATGTCCGGTGCGGGAAAATCAAAGCTGAGCGCGAGGAACCGCTGACGGGTAGAGGGCTTCAGTTGCTTCAGGACGTTCTGGTAGCCGGGGTTGTAGCTCGCCACGAGCATAAAGCCCTTGGGCGCGATGAGCTCTTCTCCGGTCCGGTCGATCATCAGCGTCCGGCGGCTATCGGTCAGCGGGTGCAACACCACGGTCACGTCCTTGCGGGCTTCGACCACCTCATCAAGGTAGCAGATCGCCCCTTCGCGCACCGCACGGGTCAGGGGGCCGTCCACCCAAATGGTTTCATCGTCTTTGAGCAGATAGCGGCCGATGAGATCCGAAGCGAACAGGTCCTCGTGGCAGGCCACCGTATAGATAGGCTTGCCCAATTTCGCCGCCATATGTTCGACAAAACGGGTTTTGCCGCAGCCGGTCGGCCCCTTCAGAAGAAGGGGCAAACCGTTGTTGTAGGCCGTTTCGAACAGGTCACATTCCTGTCCGGTCGGGTGATAGTAGGGAACAGTGGGAAGGCTGTGCATCGTCATCCCTTATTCCCCCGGCTGGACGTTGGCCGGACCTGCGCTGATGATCTCTTTCTTGCGGACAACCGCCAGAGAGTAGATGAACAGCACCGCACCGATGAACACGGCCAGACCTGCACCAAAGCGCATCAGGAAGAAGATCGACAGATCGTCCTGCACTTCCATGTAGTAGTAGCCAAGAACGCGTTGCAGGTGCGTCTGGATCGTACCGGCAAAGGTCAGGACAAACGTCATGAACGCCATACCGCCGGTCATCAGCCAGAAGCTCGCCATGTTGAGCACCTGATTGTAGGGCTCACGATTACGCAGCATCGGCATCGCATAGGTGAACACCGCAAGGTTCAGCGCGACATAGGCACCGTAGAAGGCAAGGTGACCGTGGGCTGCCGTGATTTGCGTGCCGTGGCTATAGTAGTTCACCCCGTGCAGCGTATGCAGGAAGCCCCAGACGCCAGCACCAAAGAAGGCGACGGTAGAGGATCCGAGCGACCACAAAAGAGCGGCTTTGTTCGGGTGGTTGCGGCGGCCTTTCCAGACCATGACAAAGGCAAAGCTCATCATCAGGAAGAACGGGATGACTTCGAAGGTCGAGAAGATGGAGCCGATCCACTGCCAGTAGCCCGGCGTCCCGATCCAGTAGAAGTGGTGGCCCGTGCCGAGGATTCCCGAGAACAGCGCGGTGGCGACGATGACATAAAGCCATTTTTCGACAACCTCGCGGTCAACACCGGTGAGTTTCAGCATCAGGTAGGCAAGGATTGCCGCCATGACGAGCTCCCACGTGGCTTCAACCCAGAGGTGGACAACGAACCACCAGTACATCTTGTCGAGGCTGAGGTTTTCGGGGTTGATAAAGGCGAAAATCCACAAGAGCGACAGGAGCCAGAGGCCCATCAGCAGCACATTGGTAATCGCGGTTTTGCGCCCTGCAAGAACGGTCAGGGACACGTTCACAAGGAAAATTACCGCCGCGACGAGGATACCGAATTTCACCCAAAGCGGTTGTTCAAGGAATTCGCGCCCTCCGTGGATACCCACGAGGTAAGACCCAACCGCGCCCAGCGTGCCGATCACGAGGATCGCCAACTGGATGTAGGCAAGTTTGACCGAAAACAGTTCCCGTTCCGCTTCTTCGGGGAGCAGGAAGTACGCCGCACCAAAGAAACCGGTGAGGAGCCAGACCACCAACGCGTTGGTGTGCAGCATGCGGATAATATTAAAAGGTAGAAGTTCGGACAGGAAATTGGGCGCGACATAGACCCATCCTGCAAGAAGCCCGCCGATCAACTGGATGGCGAACAAGGCAAGCGCGACCGTGAAATAGGCCAGCGCGACTTTCTGGGATTGATATTTCATGGGTGTAACTCCTTAGCCCGCGTCATTCGGCGGCCAGTTCTGCGTATCGGTATGGTCGGCCCAGCGCAGGAATTCCGAGAGACCGCGGATTTCGTCATCCGTCAGATTGAATTGCGGCATCTGGCGACGCCCTTCGATTCCGCTGGGCTGTGATTCCATCCACGCCTTGAGAGTGTCGAAGGCTGCTTCGGGGTCGTCATCGACGCCCCAGCGGGTCATCACGTTACCGACCTCGGGCGCGAAATAGGCGCCTTCACCGTGGAGCGTGTGGCAGTTGATGCAGGAATTGCGTTCCCAAACCCGTTTGCCCAGAACGACTTCGTCCGTCAGAGGCTGAGAGGACGTGGAGGTCTGCGTTATATATCGGTGGCTCTGAGCCGTGAGCGCGACGAACACGACAACGAAGAACACAGATCCCCCGTAGAATACGTTCCGCGCCCGCGTCTTTGTCAGGATTTCGGCCATCTCGGGCTCTCCCTTTTGTTGCGGTCTATGTGGCAGAGGTATCTGCAGCGGCGTGAAACAAGTTTGCGCAATCACAACGTTCAGAAAGATTTCGCCTCTAGGCTGTCCGAAAGGAGGCCAAGATGAAAAAGACACTTTCGGATAATCCGGATATGCCGCTGGGCGAGATCATGGAACGTTGGCCGGAAACCATTCCGGTGTTTCTTGAACGCGGGATGCTTTGCGTCGGGTGCCTCGTGAATCCGTTCCACACCATCGACGATGCCTGTCTGGAATATGATCTAGATCAAATTGATTTCCTGAATGAACTCAATTCGGTGCTGAATGCATAAACGGACCACACAAAACCGTGACGAAAGTCACAGAAGGTTGTGAAAACGCAAACTCGGCTTCTGCGACTCTCCCTAACCTCTGGCTCAACAAGAACGTGAAAGGGACAAACCATGATCCGGACAGTCGCAACCATCCTCGCTTTGACGGTCGGAATGTCGTCAGCAGCAAACGCCGAAGAGTTTACAATCCAGATGTTGAACCGCGGCGAAGCGGGCACCATGATTTTTGAACCGGCCTTTGTTCATGCACAGGTCGGGGATACGCTCCGCTTTGTTCCTACCGATCGCGGACACAATGCCGAAATCATTGACGGGCTGATCCCCGAAGGGGCAACGCCCTTTGCCGGCAAAATCAACGAAGAATTCACCGTCACTCTCGATACCGAAGGGGTCTTTGGGGTGATGTGCAAGCCACACTTTGCCATGGGCATGGTGATGTCGGTCGCCGTTGGCGATGTGGAGGTTCCCGAGGGGTTCCTTGAAATCCGGCTCCCGCCCGCTGCCAAAGCGCGGCTTACCGAACAACTTTCCGAACTCTGAATAGAGCAAGCCAAATATCCAGGAGGAAACAATGGCTAAAATCTTCAATCCAGGTCTCGTTCAAACCAGCCGTCGCGGCGTATTGCGCGGTTCTGTCCTTGCCGGTGCTGCGGCAATGGTCGGTGCCCAGTCAGCCAAAGCGGCAAGTGTTAAAATGCCGATCGTAACCCCGCGTGCACCTTCGCAGCAGTTCATTCAAGCCGAAACCGAAGCTCAGGTTCAGGCCGCTCCGGTCGATCTGTCGGGCTACACCCGTGTAAAGCAGGAACTGGTCGCGCCACCCTTTGCACCGGTCCATGAAAACGTCGCAACCGGCGGTCCGAAAATCGTTGAAATCACGCTGGAAACCCAAGAACGCCTGCTGACCGTTGACGAAGATACCGGCGCACAAATCTGGGCGCTGACCTACAACGGTTCGGTTCCTGGTCCGCTGATTATCGTTCACGAAGGTGACTATGTGGAACTGACGCTCCGCAACCCTGTGGACAGCAAAATGGAACACAACATCGACTTCCACGCATCGACCGGTGCGCTGGGTGGCGGTGGTTTGACCCACGTCTTCCCGGGTGAAGAAACCGTGCTGCGGTGGAAAGCCATCAAACCGGGTGTGTTCACCTATCACTGTGCCCCCGGTGGCGCGATGATCCCTTACCACGTCACCCACGGTATGAACGGTACTGTTATGGTGCTGCCGCGTGACGGTCTGCGTGACGGGCAGGGCAACCTGATCGATTACGATAGCATCGCCTACATCGGTGAGCAGGACTTCTACCTGCCGATGGATGACGACGGGAACTTCAAAACCTACGAAGCCGCCGGTGACGACTATGCCGATAGCGTGGTTGCGATGCGGACCCTGACACCGACGCATTCGGTCTTTAACGGGGCTGTTGGTGCGCTGACCGGTGACAATGCGCTGCGTGCAAACGTCGGTGAGACGGTTCTGATGATCCACAACCAAGCTAACCGCGATACGCGCCCGCACCTCATTGGTGGTCACGGTGATTTCGTTTGGGAAGCCGGATCGTTCACAGACATCCCGCAAACCGGACTGGAAAGCTGGTTCATCCGTGGCGGTAGCGCAGGGGCAGCGGTTTACACATTCCGTCAACCCGGTGTGTACGCCTATGTGAACCACAACCTGATCGAAGCTGCGCTTCTTGGTGCAACGGCACACTTTGTTGTCGATGGCGAATGGGACAACTCTCTGATGGAGCAAGTCGTCGCACCCCATACCGTCGGTATCTGATGGAGACCTAAATGACGACCGCAGCCGGACATCGTTCCTTGTTTCGCGTTCCCCTTCTTGCTGGAGGAACGGTTCTGGCTGCAACAACACTGATCGGGGCCGCGTGGTATCTGCTGCGCGGCCCCGATATGTCTTATGTGCCTGAAATGGCCGAGGCGCCTTTTGTCATGCCGGACGGACGGGCGATCTATGTCCAGAAATTCGAAGTCACCATCGCCGAATGGAACCGGTGCTTTGAGGACGGGGTTTGTCTGGAAAAGATCACACCCAGACAGGACCAGTTTGCACAGACCACACCGGCAACAGGGCTGAGCTATGTTGATGTCTCCCAGTATCTGGAGTGGATACGCGAAAACTCCCGCGTGGATTTCCGCCTGCCCACCGTCGAAGAGTGGGAAGCGATCGCCAAAGAGGTTCTGCCTGATGAACCCGATCCGATCTTCACGGACCCTGATCTGCGGTGGGCATCGGCCTATCTGCTGGAAGGGAACGCCCCGCGGGCGCTGAAACCCCAAGGATCGTTTTCGACCAACAGTCAGGGCATCGCCGATCTTGACGGGAGTGTCTGGGAATGGACGCAGGATTGTTATGCCGGTGAGGGCGAACACATCGACCCCGAACGGTGCCCCGCATTTTTCGTTGGCGGCGAACATGTTGCGGCCATGTCGTTCCTTGTCCGCGACCCCGCAAGAGGCGGCTGCGCGGTGGGTACGCCACCGGCCCATTTGGGAATGAGGCTAGTATCAGATCGGCCTATCGTGTCGCGATAACCACAGCGCGTGATGTTGCGCTTTGTGGAATTGAGGTCTAGGTCTCGGATCACGATGTTTTGTGTTTCTTACTGTTTATCCGAAAACACGTCCGAGATTTGCGACTTTGAAGAACCTTGATGAAAGCCTAATCGCTCCGCTGCCTCCGTTCCGGCAGTTGTCGCACGCGCAAATCCGCGAGATTCTGGATTGCGCTTCGCCTCTCAGGTTTGACATCGAACGGACCATCTTTTCCGAAGGCCACGAGGCAGAGCGGTTCTTTCTTTTGCTGGACGGCCACATTCGGGTGTTGCGGCACACGGCGGGCGGGGAACAGGTGATTTCCCTCCATATTCCGCCGGGTCAGTTGTTCGGGATCGCGGCTGCATTGGGCAGAACAACCTATCCTGCGACCGCGGTTGCGGCGGCGGATTGTGTTGCCCTGTCTTGGCCGATGTCGTTCTGGAATCGCTTCGTCGTTGACTACCCCGGATTTGCCACGGAATCCTACAAGATCGTCGGAAGCCGTGTTGAGGCGATGAACAACACCATCATGGAAATGGCGACAAAGCACGTCGAACAACGGATCGCTTGCGCTGTTCTCAGGCTGCTCAAACAGGGTGGCAAAAAGACAGAGCGCGGGATCGAAATCAGCTTTCCGGTGACGCGCCAGAATATATCCGAGATGACCGGAACGACGTTGCATACGGTGTCGCGTCTGCTGTCTGCATGGGAAAAAGACGGCATTCTGGAAAGCAAACGCAAATATGTTTGTGTGCTTGATCCGCACCGGCTCGTTGAGCTGAGCGGCGTTTAGTCTGCGAAAGCCTGTCGATCACGCAACGTCGTTTGTATTTGCGGTCGAATGTCGTCTCTAACTTCTTTCTCAGGTACGTAATTTCTGTTAGCGACACCTTCAGACTTACGATCCGGGCGGGGCATTCGAGATGTTTGAAGGTGATCTACCACCCATTGTTGTGACGGCATTGGACTATGGTCAGCAAGGTCTGACATTGGCGAAAGGGTGGCTGCTGAGCCCTGCCGCATGGTCGCAATTCGTGCTGCTTGTGTTGGCCTATCTGCTGGCGCGCCTGCTCACGAAACGGATCTCTCCGAAAATCCGGACCTTTCTGGAACCCAAGGATGGGTCGAACGGGGTGATCGCCGAAGCACGCCGCTTTGCGGTGAGCTTTTTGCCGTTGCTTCTGCCGCTATTGGCTTACGGGCTGACCGGTATCGGAGAAAGCGTCACCCGCGCGGCCTTTGGCTCTGGCGCGGTGATTGCCCTTGGGAAACGGATATTCCTGCTGCTCGCGGCCTATGCGTTGACCAAAGACATCATCAAAGACGGGTTCCTCCGGCTTTTGTGCAAATACGTGCTGATGCCGGTGATGGTTCTTTACACGTTGGGGATACTTGATCCGGTCGTGGTGAAACTGACGGAAACCACCGTCGGGGCAGGGAACATCCAGTTTTCGCTGATGACCGTTATTCGCGGCGTAATCGCCGGTGCGATCCTGTTCTGGCTTGGCCGTTGGTCCAGCGGACAGTCGCGCAGCTACATCGGTAAGCAAGAAGAACTGCGTCCCGCAACCCGCGAACTGGCGACCAAAGCGGCAGAGATCGTGATTTTCGGCGCCGCCTTCCTGCTGTTGATGAACATCATGGGCATTAACCTGAGCACGCTGGCCGTTCTGGGTGGTGCGATCGGTGTCGGCATCGGGTTTGGTTTACAGCAGATCGCTTCGAACTTTATCTCTGGCGTGATCCTGCTGCTTGAAGGGCAGGCGACAGTTGGCGATTTTGTCGAACTGGATGGTGGTGAGGCTGGCACGATAGTCAAAATGACAGCCCGCGCGGCGATCCTTGAAACCTATGACGGTCGCTGGATCGTCGTTCCGAACGAGCATTTCATCACGACGCGCGTGGTGAACTATTCCGACAGCGGCTCTGCCAACCGGTACGAAGCACCGTTTTCCGTGTCCTATGACACCGACATCAACAAGGTTCCCGCGATCATCGAAGCGGCGGTATCAAAGCTCGATTTCGTACTGACCGAACCTGAGGAACCCGATTGCGAACTCCGCGGGTTTGGTGACAGCGGGATCGATTTTGCCTTGGAATTCTGGGTGAACGGGATCGACGATGGTCGTCACAAGTACACATCCAGAGTGCTGTTCGCGATCTGGAATGCGCTGAAGGAAGAGGGGATCGAAATTCCCTATCCGCATCGCGTGGTCGAGATTAAAAATCAGCCCCCGGTGAGTGCCGAGGGCTGAAGTCAGGCTAGTGGCAAAACCAATCAGCCGAGGGAGTAGGTGCCAAGACAGCTATCGAGCTCTCCTGTTGCCAAGCGCATTTCGTCCGACGTCCGGGCGAGCTCTTCAGCCCGGTCGCGGTTCATGCGCATGATGTGTTCGATTTCGCCCATCGCGTGGTTGATCTGATCCACTGCACGGGTTTGTTCGGTGCCCGCGAGGGTGATTTCGTTGATCCTGTCTGCGACCTCTGCAATGCCGTTCGCAATGGTTTCAAACGTGGCGCGGGTTTCGTCGGATGTGGCAACGCCAACCTCGACCTGCGCCCGCGCGGCTTCGATCAGGCGGGAGGTTTCGCCGGCAGCTTTGGAGGACCGCGCGGCGAGGTTTCGGACTTCGGCTGCGACCACCGCAAAGCCGCGACCGTGTTCACCGGCGCGTGCAGCTTCGACTGCCGCGTTAAGAGCGAGAAGGTTTGTCTGGAACGCGATTTCATCAATCGCCTTGATGATCTGCATGATCGACCGCGAGGATTTATCGATTTCTTCCATCGCGTTCACCATATTGGTGACTTGGGTTTGGCCATCGGTCGCCACCGCTGCTGTTCGGCGGGCAAGTTCGTTTGCAGCTCCTGCCGAATGGGCGTTGGCGTGAACCATTGAAGCGGTCTCTTCGACCGACGCGGCAAGCTCTTCTACGGAATTGGATTGGTGTTCGGTGTTTTCAGCAACAGCCTGAGCCGAGTCAGACACAACCTGATTGGCTTGGGAGACCCGTCCTGAAAGCGCGCGCGCTTGGGAAAGCATTCCCGAAATGCTGCCCAGCAGACTGTTGATCCCGGAGGTGAGCCGATTCAAGTGGCCGTTGTGGCCGTCTCTGACCCGAAGCGTCAGGTCTTTTTCCGTTTCAGCACGGTGGATTGTCTTGGACGCCTCAGATAGCGCTGCCGCTTGATACTCGTAGACAAAATAGACCAGTGCAGAAGAGGCGCAGGTTGCTATCAGAAGAAGTAGTACGATCACCGTGGTCGACGGCAGGGCCATACCAGACGCGGTTTCTCCCCCCGCGATGAACTGGTCGTAAAGTACCCCAAGTGTAAGAGCTAAAAATGTGTTTCCCACGAGGGACGCCACCAACAACCGGTATCCTGTTTGCCAGGATTTTGGGAATATTTCCATTTCTGCTGCGCCTAACTACCAAATCTGTGTTCAAGGCAACGGCTGAATGGGTCCGATTGTTAGGTGGCGTCCTTTAAATTCAAGCCTGTTAGGCAGAGGCAGGAGAATAGGCCTGTCCTACACCTTCATCAGTATGTGCAATCGCCTGAACCATCCGGCAGAGTGTTTCTTTAACCTGTTGGTTATCAACCTTTGCCAGTGCGAACAGAATGCGCGACGCGGTGGTGTCGATGTCTTCGTTTGGTTCGTCATGGCCGATACCTTCGAAAAAGTAACCGGGCTCCACATCCAGCGCGGTTGCAATTTGGTACAGGCGGCTTGCAGAGACCCGGTTTTGTCCGGCTTCGTACTTCTGCAACTGTTGGAACGAACATCCGATCTGGGCGGCCAGTGCGGACTGAGTGAGTCCCCGCATAAGACGGGACTTTCTTATTTTCTGAGCGACAAAGTCGTCAATTGGGTGCGGCATGAGTGGTTTCCTTCAACTAATGATGGAGAACCTTTCGTTAAAGAAATAGAATTTCAATATATTAAATACTACTCGTTTTGATAATTGAATTTACCCCAATGGGTGATAAATCACCCATTAGAGCTTGAGCTCCATGGGCTAAAATGTTAAAACTGTATCATAAACGCCCTTCAGGGACGCTGGGTGTATTTCACAACAAGAACGGCTGGGTGTTCTGTTCATGACCGAACTGAAAACCGCGCCACTGCTCTATGAGATGCTGAAATCCTTCACGATTCTCGCGGAGGAACTCAACCTGTCCAGAGCAGTCGAACGACTGGATAGCACTCGCCAGACCGTACGGCGCCACATTGCAGTGCTGGAAGAGCTTCGGGGAGAGGTGCTTTTCGTGATTGAGGATCGACGCTACGCGTTGACCTCTGCCGGGGCTTTCGCCCTACGTGAAGCCCGTGAAATCGTCACGAGAAGTGAGGCATGGGGCAATCGTCTGAGCGGACATGTGTCTGATCTGCAAAGGTTTAGTGGCACTGGAAAGCATTTGTCATACTTTGAGCTCCAGCAGCATCCACTTGGAGAGCTCTGGAACAGTTCTCCGAAACTTTTGCGCGATTTGTTTCACGCGTGGGCCGATGCGGAGGGCGCTCTTGAAGCCGAACCCCTCAAATCCATGCGAGCCCATGTGGTTGTTTTCCGGCGGGTCGAAGACAACTGGGTCTGTGTCGAAATCGGACGGGAGTCTTCGTACACGTCGTGGTTCGGTGAAACATGGGCGCTGAGCAGTGTCGGCGTGAAAACGGCCAAGCTTCCCGGTGGGAAAGATTTTGGTCTTTGGCTCAATGCGCCCTATGACGAAGTGTCTGCCTCGCAAGGTGTTCGTCTGGACCATATCGTGACAGAGCTTCCCCGTGAAAACATCGATAATCTGGTTCCGATCAGTTATCAGCGACTGCTTTTAGGGTGCCGGTTCGCCAATCAGTCCAAAGGGCTGATCTCTGCAGTTTTCCGCACATACAATGTCGATATTAGCGGCATCGATCGTGACACCATAGAACAGATGCCGGCAGAGCTCTGTATGGACTAGCTGAACTGACCAAAAGAAAAGGCGCCCGAAAGGCGCCTGTTTCCGTCTATTTCAACGAGATCAGCCGTTCCAGCTACGAACCTGACCGCAATCCATATGCACAAAGTTCGATCCCGGATACCGGCCAACACCACCTGCGTGGCAGGATAGTGCGGCGCTTGCCATTTGATTGACGGTCCGGTGGGCCAAACGAAGGTCGGCAGCCTGACCGCGCATATGGAGCGAGTTGCGCGCAACACCCGATGACTGACGGCGCAGCATCGCGTTGGTTTCCGGCGAGCGATAACCGGAGAGCAACATGTAGGGTTCGTTCACATCAAGAAGATTGTGAGTTGCGGCAATAATATCGATCGTACGGGTGTCGATGTTTACCGTCTGGCCATTGCGCCAGTCCCGCATAAAGTGGGTGATCTGGTTGACGGCCTCACCGATGTAGTCACCTTCGATCCAGTAGATCATGTCCAGCTTTTCGCCGGTACGGCCGGAATACATCTGGACGCGGCGGATATCACCGGCGCCCCGAAGGAAACCTGTTGCCTTGGAAAAAGTCGGTGCAGCGGTAACGGCAGTTGCTGCAAAAGCACGCAGAAGCCCGCGTCGAGAAATGCCCGAAGTCTTCGTCGTCATCATGTGGTGCGCCTGTCCCGTCGTCGTTTTCCACCTGCTGTGGCAGAGCAGGTATAATTAACATCCATCCCCAGATGTGGGCTTGTTATGACATAAACCGACTCGCGAACCAACCTCAGAATAAGGTGCAAAAGGTTAATAAAGGGGAAATCGGCGAGTTTTTGCGCACAAAACGTGCAGATGCCTCCTGTTGCACAAATGCAAAGGCCCAAAGGTGAACCGGTCTACAAGTGGATTGGCGCAAGGGAGAATTTCGAATAAGGTGGTTCGAAACGCTGGTATTTTGCTACCAGTTGGCTGATTTAATTATATTTTCAGGATGTATCAGGTGAAGTCTTCGTACGTGTTTTCCCGTCTGATGGCAGCAACGGCTGTTGCTGTTTTGTTGGGCGTTACGTCGCCAGCGCAAGCGCAGGTGACAGCGTTCAAGCAAGCCGTGGCAGAGAACGTCGCTCTGGATGAAGAGCTTGCTGCGTTTTATCGCGAACGTAATTTCGAAAGCATCTGGACCGGATCTGACGATGTTGCTCAGGGTCGCCGGAATGCGTTGCTCGGTGCTTTTGCGTCGGCAGAGGTGCACGGTCTGCCGTCAGGCCGCTTTGATCCCAATGCGCTGATCGCACAGCTTCAGGGGGCCCGGACTGCCTATGATCAGGGCCGGATGGAGGTCGAGCTGACCTCTTTGTTCCTTGAGTATGCGGCCGATATTCAGACCGGTATCCTCAATCCCCGTACTGTAGACGGGGACATCAAACGCGACGTTCCAACGCGCGACCGGATTGAAACCTTGCAAGGCTTTCTTAGCAGCGATCCGGTAATTTTCCTGCGCGAGCTTGCCCCGCAGTCGGCGGAATATGCGCGGCTCTTGCATGCGAAGCTGCGGTTGGAAACCCTGATTGACGAAGGCGGCTGGGGGCCCACTGTGCCCGCGTCCACCCTGCGTCCCGGTGATGGTGGTCCTGCGGTCGTTGCGCTCCGTAACCGTTTGATAAAAATGGGATACCTTGGGCGCAGCGTAACGGCGACCTACGATGAAACCATCCAGATGGCCGTGCAGAATTTCCAGAGCGAACATGGTCTGACCGCTGACGGCGTTGCGGGCAGCGGTACTATCGATCAGATCAACCTGTCCGTTGAACAGCGGCTTGAATCCGTGATTGTCGCGATGGAGCGGGAACGCTGGCTGAATATCCCGCGTGGCGACCGTCACATCTGGGTGAACCTGACGGACTTTACCGCAAAGATCATCGACAACGATATTGTCACCTTTGAAACACGCTCTGTCATCGGTGCGAACAGCCATGACCGCCGTTCGCCCGAGTTTTCGGACACGATGGAGTTCATGGTCATCAACCCGAGCTGGTACGTGCCGCGTTCCATTATTGTGAACGAATACCTACCGCGTCTTCAGCAGAACCCCGGTGCTGCCGGACAATTGCAGATCGTTGCCAGCAGTGGGCGGGTTGTAAGCAGGGACACCGATTTCAGCCAGTTCTCGGCCTCGAGCTTCCCGTATTCGATGCGTCAACCGCCGGGACCGGGTAACGCATTGGGTGTTGTAAAGTTCATGTTCCCGAACCCCTACAACATCTATCTGCACGACACCCCGTCACAAAGCCTGTTCCAGCGCGAAGTTCGTGCCTTTAGCCACGGGTGCATCCGTCTGGATGATCCGCGTGACTTTGCCTACGCTTTGCTGGCGCGGCAAACCGATGATCCGGTCGGTTATTTCCAGACACGTTTGCGCAGTGGTGCCGAAACCCGCGTGGATCTGGAGATTCCGGTGCCTGTGCACCTTGATTACCGCACCGCCTTCACGAATGTGGACGGCTCGGTCCAGTATCGCCGCGACATTTATGGTCGTGACGCAAGGATTTGGGACGCTCTCGCACGTGAAGGGGTAGCAGCGGGCGGCGTTCAGGGGTAAATCCTACTCAAATCGAGAGGGCCCCCATGGCATATACCGTTCAGGAAATCGCAACCGCGCTTGATGCAGAAGCCTTTGGCGCGGTTGATTTGTTGTTAACCTCGGCTTCGGAACCCGCGACCGCAGGGGCAAGCGACCTCGCTCTGGCTATGTCACCGGCCTATGCGGAATTGCTGGGCAAGGGGCAGGCGCAAGTCGCCGTCGTCTGGCCGGGATGTGATTGGGCAGCCTTGGGGCTCAAGGCTGCCATAGTTGCCCCACGTAGCCGGTTGGCAATGGCGGGTCTGACGCAAATGCTCGACACGCCTTTCGATATCGAAGACGGCATTCACCCCTCCGCGCTTGTCGAAGGTGCTGAACTGGGCGAAGACGTCGCAATCGGCCCGTTCGTCCATATCGCCAAAGGGGCGAAAATTGGCGCCCGTACGCGAATTGCCGGCCACGTCACCATCGGGTCGGATGTGGTGATCGGTGAGGATTGCGTCATCCTTGACGGTGTGCGGGTCATGCGGCGCGTGCAGCTTGGCAACCGCGTTGTCCTGCATCCGAATTCGGTCATCGGCGGTGACGGTTTTTCGTGGGTGACAGAAACTCCGTCGAATTTCGAACTCATGGGGCGAACCTTGGGCAAGGTCCGGTTGGAGCCGAACGAGAACGCAACACAGCACCGCATCCATTCTCTTGGCGGGGTGATTATTCACGACGATGTAGAGATCGGCGGCCTGTCCACCGTTGATGCCGGAACCATCCGCGCAACGGAAATCGGACGGGGCTGCAAGCTCGATAACATGGTGCACATCGCGCACAATGCGATCCTTGGTGAGGATTGTGTCTTTGCAGGCAAGACTGCTGTCGCCGGTTCAACTGTTGTCGGGGATCGGGTCATGATGGGTGGCCGTGCAGGCGTGAAAGACAACGTGACAATCGGAAGTGATGCCATCATTTCCGCGTCCTCCGTTGTTCTGGGCGATGTTCCGCAGGGGGCGATCATGATGGGCCATCCGGCGCGCGAACGTCACGAAGAGTTCCAGACAATGAAAGACTTGCGCCGGTTGCCGCGCTTGAAACGCGAATTGGCAGAGCTTCAAAAATTGGTTTCAAAAATCGGTGATAGTGACTAGATCATCAACAAAGCCTTAGGTTGCGTATCGCGAGGAGGCGGGGACAAAGACATGGACATTGGAAACAAGATTATCGAAATCATTGCAGAGCAGGCGGTTCTAGAGCCCTCCGACGTGTCGATGGACAGCACGCTCGAAGACTTGGGGATCGACAGCCTTGGTCTGGTTGAGAGCATTTTTGCGATCGAAGAAGCCTTTGATATTTCGGTTCCGTTCAATGCCAATGACCCGAGCGAAAGTGATTTCGATATCTCTTCGGTTTCGTCCATTATCGATGCCGTAACCCAGCTCATCAAAGCAAAGGGCTAAGGCCGGATGCACCGCGTAGTCATTACCGGCGCAGGCACGATCAATGCCTTGGGCCACGATATTCCGCAGACGTTCGAGGCGATGCGCGAAGGGCGTTGTGGTATTGGTCCATTGGACATCCGCGACGTTGACCGGCTATCGGTGAAAATCGCCGGTCAGGTCAAAGGGTACGACGAGCAGGACCATTTCAACCGTCAACAGATCGTTCTTTACGACCGCTTTACCCAGTTTACGTTGCTTGCCGCCCGTCAGGCGGTGGCGCAGTCCGGTATACAATTCAGCGGAGAGTTGGCGGACCGGTCGGGTGTGGTTCTTGGAACCTCTGGCGGGGGGCTTTCGACGCAGGACGAAAACTACCGTGCTGTGTACGAAGAGGGAAAGAACCGTGTTCACCCGTTCATCGTTCCGAAACTGATGAACAACGCGGCCACAAGCCATGTGTCGATGGAGTTCAACCTGCGTGGTCCGTCGTTCACGGTGGCAACGGCTTGTGCTTCGTCAAACCACGCGATGGGACAAGCGTTCCAGATGATCCGGTCGGGCATGGCCAAGGCGATGCTGACCGGCGGGTCTGAATCCATGCTGGTGTTCGGTGGCGTGAAGGCTTGGGAAGGGCTGCGCGTCATGTCCAAGGACGGCTGCCGCCCGTTCAGTGCCAACCGCAACGGAATGGTGCAGGGCGAAGGGGCAGGGGTCTTTGTTTTCGAAGAACTGGAACACGCCAAGGCCCGAGGGGCCGAAATTCTGGCCGAGGTGATCGGTTTCGCCATGACCTCTGACGCGTCCGATATTGTGACGCCGTCCAAACAGGGCGCCGCCCGTGCGATTTCCGGCGCGATGAAAGATGCGCGCATCGACCCGAGCATGGTCGGCTACATCAACGCCCATGGCACGGGCACCGCGATCAATGACAAAACCGAGTCCGCGGCTGTTGCAGATGCTTTCGGACCTCATGCTGACAAACTGATGATCTCATCGACCAAATCGATGCACGGTCACTTGATTGGTGGCACCGGAGCGGTCGAATTGCTGGCCTGTATCATGGCGTTGAAGGACGGGATTATCGCGCCCACCATCAACTACGAAGAGCCTGATCCCGAATGTGCGCTGGACGTTGTCCCCAATGAAGCACGTGAGGCCGACGTGGATGTTGTTCTGTCCAACGCATTTGCCTTTGGCGGTTTGAACGCGGTTCTTGCCCTTCGCAAAGCTCCTTGATGCAGCGCTTTGTCCTTTTGGATCTGGACGGGACTCTGGTTGATCCGGGGCCCGGAATTATCGGGGCATTCCGATACGCGCTGACAGAGCTTGGCCACGAACCTCCTGCAGAAGAGGACTTGGGATGGATCATCGGCCCGCCATTGCGCCAAAGTTTTGAAAAACAGCTTGGCAGTTTGACAGAGGTCGAGGCCGCGATTGGTCTTTACCGGCGGCACTACGGCTCCGGCGGTTTGTTTGATGCAAAACCCTATGCGGGCATAAAGGACGCTCTGACCGCCCTACGTGCTGACGGATACCGGCTGTTCCTTTGTACTGCAAAGCCGCTCTCTTTTGCGCGCAAGATCGTCGATCACTTCGGATTCTCAGAATATTTTGATGCCTGCTACGGCGCGGATTTTGAGGGCACGTTTGATGATAAGGCGGATTTGATCCGTCATATCCTCAGGCAAGAAGGGCTGGATGCTTTGTCGGGGTGTATGGTCGGGGATCGGTCCCACGATACCAAAGCAGCCGCTACAAACGCTATGCCATCAATCGGGGTTCTCTGGGGCTATGGTAGCCGCGAAGAACTGACAAATAGCGGGGCGACCGTTCTGTGTGATGGTCCAGACCGCCTCAAATCCGTTGTGGATTCTTTGGCGCAAAGGTAGCAGTGCTACGAAAAACGCCGCCCCGGACAGAGCGGCGTTTATAATTTGGCTTGTGCCTTACTCTTGCGGAACGGTCGCTTGGTTAAAGCCCGCGGTAAAACCGGTCAGCGACATCTCTACCAGAACAGGGGCCTGATCGGGGGCGACATTCGCACGGACGATGCGAACAATGGCACCAGCACCGGCCTTGTAGGACGCAAGCTCTTCGTCAGTGAGGCCGATCCGGGCGATACATCCCTCTGTCGAACAGAATTCGAACGGGTAGCGGCGCGCGTCATTGTCATCGACCTGAATGGCAATGCCTTCCTGCAGGTTCGACATCAGCGGCGCAAGGATCGTAGCCGCCGCTGCCGCCTGATGTTCTTCTGGCATCGGGAAAATGTTGATTTCGATGACAGGGGTTCCGTCTGTGTTGTTCAACGTCTGGTAAATCTGGCACGGTTCCACACCGTCGCCTTCGATCTTGAGACACCGGACCTGCCAATCGCCGGTCACGTCCTTGACGTAGACCTGACCGACCTGCGGTTCGTCAGAGGTGTTCGCCGTGGTCGTGTCATCTTGCGCGTAGGCGCTACCGCCCAGAGTGATAAGCGCAACCGTAGCAAACGACGTTAGGGTCTTGAACATGGGATTTCCTGTCGTGGTTTCATTGTGGACTGCTTAGCACGCCCGATCCGGACTGTCAGGTCCGTCAAGCCAGACAATCGGCATGAGATTGCCGACGAAATAACGTGAATGTCAGGGGGTAAATCTATGAGCAAGAAGAGAAAAGGGACCGTCAAGCGATCCCTTTTCCCATCTCTCCCTGTCGGACTTGGCCGACTAATTGAGCAGACGCTACGCAATGGAACCCAGAACGTCAACAGGGAAAATCGAGTTTTTGTGATGCCGGTAAAAAAAACCGCGCCCGAAGGCGCGGCATAGTCCAACAGGGAGGATTGTCGATCGGTCAAAAGGACATGATGCCGATCAAGAACAGACTAGCGTGAAATGGTTAAGAATGTATTTTAGCACCGAAATCCAGCAGTTAGGGGCACATGATGGACAAGGGTATTTTTATTGGCGGCGGCGGTGAAGGCTACGCGGACCCGCAACAGTTGCTGTTGGAATACACCAACCGTCACGGTCTGATCGCGGGGGCAACGGGGACGGGGAAAACCGTCACGCTGCAAATCCTTGCCGAAGGACTGTCAGCCCAAGGCGTTCCGGTTTTCCTGTCCGATGTCAAAGGGGATCTCTCCGGTCTGGCGGCCTCGGGCTCTGCCGATTTCAAACTGCATGACGCCTTTATGAAGCGGGCCGCGACCATCGGTCTGGATCTGCAATACGATAAATTTCCCGTGACCTTTTGGGACCTCTACGGCGATCAGGGCCACCCCGTGCGCACGACGGTCGCGGAAATGGGGCCTCTTCTGCTGGCGCGCATGCTGGAATTGACCGACGTTCAAGAAGGCGTTCTGAACGTGGCCTTCCGCGTGGCCGATGACGAAGGTTTGCCGCTCCTTGATCTCAAAGACCTGCAATCGCTTCTGGTCTGGGTCGGTCAGAATTCTGATGATCTGTCGCTTCGTTATGGCAACGTCGCGCAATCCTCGATCGGGGCGATCCAGCGTCAGCTCTTGGTTTTAGAAAATCAGGGCGCCGAAGATTTCTTTGGCGAACCCGCGCTCGATCTGGCCGATATGATGGCCTGCGACAGCGATGGACGGGGCCGGATCAATATCCTTGCGGCCGACAAGCTGATGAACAGCCCGCGGCTCTACGCAACGTTCCTGCTGTGGCTCTTGTCAGAGCTGTTCGAAGAGCTTCCCGAAGTCGGCAACCCTGACAAACCCAAGTTCGTATTCTTCTTCGACGAAGCCCACCTGCTTTTTAACGGGGCGCCCAAGGCGTTGTTGGAAAAAATCGACCAGGTGATCCGTCTGATCCGTTCCAAAGGGGTTGGTGTTTTCTTTATCACCCAGAACCCGACGGACGTGCCCGAAGACGTTCTGACAGCAAACGCCCCCGCATTGTTTCTCAGCAAGCCAAGTTCCGTAGAGCAATTGAAATCGGTCCTCGAAGTACTGAAGTTGGATGCCGAAGCATGATTCACTCCTTTTTCG
>JBNKUW010000026.1:0-22491 GCA_050298835.1 Marivivens sp. | reverse complement strand
CCTCGGGGATCATCGGCAGGTAGATGACCACGCGATCACCGCGCATGACGCCCTGCGACAGCAGAACGTTGGCCATGCGGTTCACCTTTTCCGAAAGCTCGTTATAGGTGATGTGCTGGGCCGGATCTTCGGGGTTGTCGGGTTCAAAAATGATCGCCGTCTGGTCGCCGCGGGTGGCGAGGTGACGGTCGATACAGTTGTAGGCAACGTTCAGAACGCCGTCCTCAAACCACTTGATGTCGACCTTGCCGTATTCATAGCTGGTGTTCTTGACCTTGGTGAACGGCGTCATCCAGTCGAGCGTCTTGCCATGCTCGCCCCAGAACCCGTCCGGATCAGCCACAGACGCCGCGTACATCTCTTCGTATTTCGCAGCATCAATATGCGCCCCAGAAACAATCTCTGCACTCGGCGCGTACATCTTCTCGGTCATTATGCGTTCCCCCCTGTTTATTTCAGGTCCTCAATGTAAATTGACCCGCCCACGATAGGGCGGGCCGGGGTCAGATGGCCAGATACTTGGCGCGGAGGGCTTCGTCTTCGAGCACCTCTTGCGCCGATCCGTCGAAGACCACCGTGCCAGTGTCGAGGATCACAGCACGGTCAGCCAGTTTCAAGGCCGCAACTGCGTTTTGTTCGACAATGATCGTGGTGATCCCCTGATCCCGAATGATATTCAGGGTTTTAGCAATTTCCTGAACGATAACGGGAGCGAGACCTTCGTAGGGTTCGTCAAGGAGGAGGACTTTGATATCACGAGCCAATGCACGGGCGATGGCAAGCATCTGTTGTTCCCCGCCCGAGAGCGTCACGCCCTCTTGGGTGCGGCGTTCTTTGAGACGCGGGAAGAGTTCGTAAATACGTTCCAGCGACCAGCCGATCGGCGGGGCGATCTGTGCCAGCTTGAGGTTTTCCTCAACCGTGAGGCCGGGGATGATGCAGCGGTCTTCGGGGACCAGTGCGATACCGGCAGCCGAAGCCTGATGCGATTTCATCGTATGCAACGGAGCATGGTCGAGCCAGATTTCCCCGTGCTTCAGTTCCGGATCGTCCATGCGGGCCAAGGTCCGCAAGGTCGAGGTTTTGCCCGCACCGTTCCGCCCAAGAAGCGCGAGGATTTCGCCTTCGTGAATGTCAAAGCTGACACCCTGAACGATGTAGCTTTCACCGTAATAAGCCTGAATGTCCCAAACGCTCAGGAATTTGGTGTGGGTGCTGGCGTTGTTGACGTTTTTGTCGAACGTTTTGTTCATAATTAGCCCCCTTAGACCTGAGCTTCGCCCAGATACGCTTCACGTACCTTGGGATGGCCCTTGATGTTTTCCGGCGTTTCTTCGATCAGGGGCGTCCCTTGGGCAAGCACCGTGATCCGTTCCGCCAGAGAGAACACAACGTGCATGTCGTGTTCGATGATCGCCATGGTGATGTCACGCTTTTCCTTGATCTCTTTAAGAAGGTCGATCGTGTTGTTGGTATCAGCGCGGGCCATCCCAGCAGTCGGTTCGTCAAGCAGCAAGAGCTTGGGTTCCTGAACCAGACACATGGCCATTTCCAGACGGCGTTTGTCACCGCGCGACATCGATCCCGCATGCATGTTGCGTTTGTCGAGCATGTTGACGTCCGCCAGCATGGTTTCGGCCATTTCAACGATGTCTTTTTCGTTGGCAACGGTTTCGATGGCATGCATCCGGAACGCGCCGTCCCGCTTGGCAAAGCAGGGGATCATTACGTTTTCAAGAACGGTCAGGTCGGCAAAGATTTCCGGTGTCTGGAACACGCGGGAAATGCCCATCTGGTTGATCTCGTAGGGTTTGCGGCCCAACACGGATTGACCGTCGAACATGACCGACCCGCTGTCGGGGATCAGTTTGCCGACAAGGCAGTTCAGAAGGGTGGATTTACCCGCGCCGTTCGGCCCGATGATGGCGTGTACGGTGTTCTCCTGAACCGAGAGATTGACATCTCCCAGAGCCTGGAGCCCGCCGAAGCGTTTGTTGACGCCTTTTACTTCAAGAATACCCATTGGTTTCTCTCCTTATTCGGCAGGCTTGTTGGAAGATTTGGAGCCACGGTTGCGCCACCAAGTGGCGATCCGTTGGCCACCTTCGACAAGGCCGCCCGGCAGGAAGATAACGATCAGCATGAACAGCACACCAAGCGTCAGGTGCCAGCCTTCGCCAACAAAGCGGGCAAAGAACCAGACGACCACGGATTCGATGCTGTCCGGAAGGAAGCTGAACCAGTCGTGCAGGATGCTTTCGTTGATTTTCGAGAAGATGTTCTCGAAGTACTTGATGAAGCCTGCGCCCAGAACCGGACCCATCAGGGTGCCAGCACCGCCAAGGATGGTCATCAGAACAACTTCACCCGATGCCGTCCACTGCATCCGCTCTGCACCAGCAAGCGGGTCCATAGAGGCAAGCAGAGCGCCAGCCAGACCGGCATACATGCCAGAGATCACGAACGCGGCGAGCGTATAGGGACGCGGGTTCAGACCGGTATAGTTCATCCTCTGCTGGTTCGATTTCACCGCACGCAGCATCACGCCAAAGGGTGAGCGGAAAATCCGCAGTGACAGATAGAAGCCGATGATCGCGATGAACGCACAGACATAGTAGCCGATGTTCAGGTCAAAGCTCCACGGGCCAAGGTCGAGGCTGAAGGTCGAGTTCATCTTGAGACCGAAGAGGCCCGGAACCGGCAGCGACGACCCAGTGTTGCCACCGTCAAGAATGCGCGGGTCATTGAGCGACAGCTGCAGACCGGTTTCACCGTTGGTGATAGGTGTCAGAACCGAATAGGCCATCTTGTAGCACATTTCCGCGAATGCCAGCGTCAGGATCGAGAAGTAGATCCCGGAGCGGCGCAGCGACACGTAGCCAATGGCCAGCGCAAAGATGCCGGAAACGACCATTGCCAGAATGATGGCGGGGATAATGTTCATCGACAGGAGTTTGAACATCCAGACGGCAGAGTATGATCCGACACCGAGGAAGGCCGCGTGACCGAACGACAGGTAGCCGGTCAGACCGAAGAGGATGTTGAACCCGATTGCCATCAGGCCATAGATCGCAAACCGCTGCATCAGGGCAGGGTAGCCAGCGTTGAACTGTGCCAGTGCGCTGTCAGACGGGAAGGGGTTCAGAAGGAATGGCGTCAACAAGGTCAGCGCGACCACGATCAGCAGGAATTTTGTATCTTTTTGGCTCAAGCCGAACATGGATTAGTCCTCCATCACGCCCTTGCGACCCAGAAGGCCACGGGGACGGGTAAGTAGAATGACGATGGCGACGAGGTAGATGATGATCTGGTCGATGCCGGGGATGATCGCCTTGATTTCATTGAGCGAGGCAAAGCTCTGCAGGATGCCCAGCAGGAAGCCCGCAGCGACGGCGCCCGGAAGAGAGCCCATACCGCCGACAACCACCACAACAAAGGACAACACGAGGAAGTCCATGCCCATATGGTAGTTTGGCGACAGGATCGGCGTGTACATCACGCCCGCAAGCCCTGCGACGCCCGCAGCTAGTCCGAACATCAGGGTAAAGCGTTTGTCGATGTCGATGCCCAAAAGGCCTACGGTTTCGCGGTCGGCCATACCGGCGCGAACAACCATACCGAAGGTCGTAAACTGCAGGAAGGCAAAGACACCGCTGATAACCACGGCCGAGAAGAAGAAGTACACCAGACGCCAGACCGGATAGAAAATCTGCATCCCAAAGACGGCACCGATGTTAACCGTTCCCGAGTAGTCCGACGGGGCAGGGGTCTGGATCGGGTTCGCACCAAAGAAGTATTTGATGATCTCTTGCAGCACGATGGCAAGGCCAAAGGTCACAAGGATCTGGTCAGCGTGGGGGCGTTTGTAGAAGTGCTTGATCAACCCGCGTTCCATCGCCCAGCCGACAAACAGCATGACCGGAATGGTCAGCAGGATCGCAAGGGGAACAGCATAGTCAACCATCGCACCGCCGATGGCGTCACCGAACCAGACTTCGACATAAGGTGTCTTCACCTGTAGCGGATTGCCGAGGAAGTCGGTCTGCGTCGGGTCAAGTGCGACCTTGGAAATTTCGAAGACCTTCGACAGGGTGACCGCGCAGAATGCGCCGATCATGAACAGTGCCCCGTGGGCAAAGTTCACCACGCCGAGCGTACCGAAGATGAGAGTAAGGCCAAGCGCGATCAGCGCATAAGCCGAGCCTTTTTCCAGGCCGTTAAAAAACTGCAGGATAATAGAGTCCATGTCCCCGCCCCTTCTTGGGTGTGGCTAAGCCCCCGCCGGTTTGGGCGGGGGCAGGACCGGCCGCAGGTATCTGCGACCGGACTATGTAAGGGTGTCGGCGATTAGCCGTCGTTACATTCACCCAGGTCGCCACCGGCGAACATCGGGTGATCGGGTGCGTACTCGACCTGAGCGCGCGGAGTCGTTTCAACGATTTCCAGCGTGTCGTATTCGTTGGTCGGGTTGTCTGCACCTTTCATGACCAGCACGTCTTTGAAGCACTGGTGGTCGTCGCCACGGTAGAGTGTTGTACCGTTGCCAAGACCGTCGAATTCGAAGTCTTCGAGGGCACCTGCAACCGCACACGGGTTGAATGCGCCAGCGCGGGTGACTGCGTCTGCATAGAGAATGGTCTGTGCATAGCAGGTCTGTGCAGCGTTCGACGGCGGACGGCCGTACTTTTCACCGAACGAACGGACGAATGCCTGAGTGCCGGCATCCTGAAGCTGCCAGTTCCAGTTCATCGAACCGTAAACGCCCTGAATGTTGGAGCCAGCACCAGCCGCCATCAGTTCCGAGTAGAGCGGAACAACGATTTCGAACTGTTTGCCGTTGACCATCTTGTCACGCAGACCGAACTGAACCGCTTGGGTCAGCGAGTTCACCATGTCAGCGCCGTAGTGGTTCAGAACCAGCACGTCTGCGCCCGAGTTCAGAACCGGAGCGATGTAGGATGAGAAGTCACCTGCACCAACGGGGGTGCGGACTTTTTCAACAGTTTCCCAACCGATTGCTTCGGTCGAAGCCGCGATCGATTCTTCCTGCGTCCAGCCCCAGGTGTAGTCTGCGGTCAGGTGATAGGCGCGACGGTCGGAACCGTAAGCGTTCTGAAGCACCGGAGCCAGAGCAGCACCAGACATGTAAGCGTTAAAGAAGTGGCGGAAGCCGTTGGCCTTGCGGTCTTTACCGGTGGTGTCGTTGGAGTGGGTCAGACCAGCCATAAAGATGATGCCGGCTTCTTGGCACAGACCCTGAACAGCAACAGCCACGCCCGAAGACGAACCGCCGTTGATCATGATAACGCCGTCTTTCTGGATCATCGACTGAGCCGAAGCACGGGCAACGTCAGACTTGGTCTGGGTGTCACCGGTGACGAATTCGACTTTCTTGCCGAGGATACCGTCGCCCTGCAGGGCTTTGGACGAGAAGGTATTGAGCATACCGCCGTCGCCTTCACCATTCAGGTGTTCAATAGCGAGCTGCTGAGCGCGCAGTTCGTCCAAACCCTCTTCGGAGTAGGGGCCGGTCTGCGGAACGTTGAAGCCGATTTTAACGGTGTCGCCAGTCGGTTCGTTGGTAAATGCGGCTGCCGAAGATCCGGTAAAGATGATCGGCGTAGCCAGACCAGCACCTGCAATAGCACCGGACTTCAGCACACCACGACGCGAGAAGTTCTTGGACATAAATATCCTCCCTGTTTCTGGAACTCCGTGCCAGGCTCCTCCTTCCCGACACGAAAATGCGCTTTACACGCTATGACAGTATCGGGGGTGATGGGAAAATCTAGCAACAAGTCACTTGGATATAATGCTTTTTTTGTAAAAAAAATCACAATACCATGGTATGCTTTGTAAAAAGATTTTCTCGCACCTGCGGAAACAGGCTGAATTTGTTGAAGGAATCGCTATGCCGCAACGTCAGTTAACGGGGTCCCGTATCAGGGAGCGACGTATGGATATCGGAATGCGCCAGACGGATTTGGCGGCCGAAGCCGGAATTTCCGCCTCTTATCTGAATCTTATCGAGCATAACCGCCGCAGAATCGGGGGAAAACTGCTCAATGACCTCGCCCGTGCGATGGGTGTGGATGCGTCTTCCCTGTCCGAAGGCGCGGAAAGTGCGCTCCTTGACCAGTTGCGAACCGCCGCAGCGCAGGATCGTGTTGCAGGTGCAGAGGTGGCGCGGACAGAAGATTTCGCTGGCCGGTTTACAGGGTGGTCAACACTTGTTGTCCGGCAAGCCAAACGGATTTCCGATCTCGAAGCGCGGGTAAAGGTGCTGACCGACCGTCTTGCCCATGATCCCGAATTGGCAACCTCCCTGCACGAAGTGATTTCCGCTGTGACCTCAATCCGCTCGGCTGCGTCGATCCTTGTCACCGACGGTGATATCGACCGCGATTGGGAACAACGGTTCCATCGCAACATCTATGAGGACTCCCAACGTCTGGCCGAAGCCTCACGTGAACTCGTGTCCTACCTCGATGCGCCGAGCGAAGAAGGCGTTGCGGCCCTGTCCCCCCATGAAGAAGTCGAAGCCTACCTTGATGCCCAAGGTTTTCACCTTCCCTATCTGGAGGAAGGCGGCGTGCCGCATCATGCCCCGATGCTCCGGTCCAAGGCCGCATCGACGCTTCTCGCTGACTATCGCGCGCAATATGCCCAAGATGCGACTGCGATGCCGATTGCCCTGTTCACTTCGGCCGCGGCAGAGCTGGGATACGATCCCGCGTTGCTGGCGGATCGTTTCGGGGTCACGCTTGCGGCAGCGATGCGCCGTCTGGCCACGCTACCGGAAGAACTCGGTCATCCGGCATTCGGCCTCGTGATCTGCGATGCGGCGGGGGCGATCACCTTGCAGCGGCAGATCTCGGGCTTCGGACTGCCACGGGCCGCTGCGTCCTGTCCGCTCTGGCCGTTGTTTCGGGCGCTCAATCAACCGATGCAACCAATCCGTCGTGACGTGCAACTCCCCGTCGAAGGGGGCGGTCGGTACCGGTGCTATGCGGTAGCAGCCCCCACGGGAGCAGCGAGCTTTGACACACCTGCGACCATGCAGTCCGTGATGCTGGTACGAGAGGTCGCTCCGGCAGGCACGCCCGCTGATCCGGTCGGGACCTCTTGCCGGATATGTCCGCGCAGTGGCTGTAAATCGCGGCGCGAACCGTCGATCCTGAATGAAAACGCTGTTTGACACAGTCTCGGTTTCATTTTTCCGGAAATACTCCGGGGTGAATGGCCGTCAGGCCAGAGGGGCAGCGCCCCTTTCCCGCCTTATACTATATAGTCACCCTGTTTTTGTATCTCACTTTGACTTCGGCGGCTAATCCCGTGATAGTCATGGCAATTACAAAAAATGCTGACGTCTTGGGAGGGGGTGACGCATGGCCAAGCGCGTACTGGTGATTGAAGATGAACCGAATATCATCGAAGCGATCAGCTTTATTCTGTCGCGCGATGGTTGGACCGTTCACACCCACTCGGATGGCGGAACCGCGAATGAGAAAATCCGCAACACGCCGCCTGACCTGATTATCCTTGATGTCATGCTTCCGGGCAAAAGTGGTTTCGACATTCTGCGTGACCTGCGCGAAGAAGCGGGGACCTCGGATTTACCGGTGTTGATGCTGACCGCCCGTGGACAGACCCGTGACCGCGAACTGGCAGAACGGCTTGGCGTGACTCAATTCATGACAAAACCGTTTTCGAATGCGGAAATGCTTGAAAGCGTACGGGCGCTGGTTGGCGACTGACGGAGCGTTTGGTGATGGCAACCCCGCTGCGGAACAAACAGACTTTTCTTGAACAAGAGGGATACCGCCGTCGTCGGCTGTATGATGTTGCGCGGGCTGTGCCGGTGCTCGCGGCCGTTCTGTTTTCCATTCCGCTGCTATGGCCCCGCGGGGAACAAAGCCCGCATGGGACCGCTGACGCTGCGGTGTATCTGTTCTTTATCTGGGCCGTGATGATCGCCGTGACCGGAGCGCTTAGCCGCGCCCTGGGCCGGAGCGCACAGTCCGAGGACGAATGATGCTGTCCTTCAACCTCCTCATTGCTGTCGCACTTACCTATGTTGCCTTCCTCTTTGTCGTGGCCTTTGCCGCCGAACGGAGCGCGGAACGGGGCAAGGCGAGCTGGATGCGCTCTTCGGTCATCTATACGCTCTCGCTTTCGATCTATTGTACGGCTTGGACGTTCTACGGGGCTGTCGGCTATGCCGCGCGGTCGGGGTTGGAATACCTGACGATCTATCTTGGTCCGACGATCGTGATGGTCGGCTGGTGGTGGGTGCTACGTAAACTGGTCCGTATCGGACAAAGCCAGCGGATCACCTCGATTGCGGACCTTGTGTCGTCTCGGTTCGGTAAATCCACGGCGCTCGGCGTGACCGTGACCCTGTTGATGGTTGTTGCAGCGACCCCGTATCTGGCTTTGCAGCTTCAGTCGGTTACGCTGTCTTTTGCGGTGTTTGCCGAAGCCTCTGGTGCCAACTGGATGACCGAAGACCTGACCCAAGCCGCGCTTTGGGTTGCGGCAGGGCTCGCTATATTTACGATCATCTTCGGAACGCGGAACCTTGATGCCAACGAACGTCACCACGGGATCGTGATGGCCATCGCGGCCGAAGCTGTCGTAAAACTTTGCGCGCTGGTGGCCGTGGGCGGCTTTGTGGTTTGGGGGATGGCAGGCGGCGTGTCCGAAACGATCAGTCTGATCGATCAATCGACCATTTCGGAATGGCAGCAATCGTCGTCCCGTTGGGTCGGGCTGACCTTTCTGTCCGGTGCCGCCTTTCTGACCCTGCCGCGTATGTTTCAGGTACTGGTCGTTGAAAACGCCGATGAAAGCCACCTCGCAACGGCGAGCTGGGCCTTTCCGCTCTACCTGCTGGTCATGAGCCTTTTTGTGGTGCCCATCGCCGTCGTCGGTCTTTCGACCCTTCCCGAAGGGGCAAATCCGGACCTCTTTGTTCTCACCGTGCCGTTGCAAGAGGGGCGCTACGGGCTGGCTATGTTCAGTTTCCTTGGCGGGTTTTCGTCGGCCACATCCATGGTGATCGTGGCGACGATCGCGCTTGCGACGATGATTTCAAACCACATCGTCACGCCGATCTGGCTGTCCTCCAAAGGGCCCGGCGCGGTGGTGTCCGGAGACGTGAGGCAACTCGTGATCGGCGCACGTCGCCTGTCTATCGCCGGTGTTCTGTTGCTGGGCTACGTTTACTACCGTCTTTCCGGCGGGGGCGAGGCGCTCGCCGCGATTGGCCTTATTTCCTTTACTGGCGTTGTGCAGGTCCTTCCTGCGATGATCGGCGGTATTTTCTGGCGGGGCGCAACCCGTGTTGGCGCGATGGCAGGGATACTCACCGGATTTGCCGTGTGGGCGTGGACCCTGTTCCTGCCGTCCTTCGGACCGGACGCGATCATCCCGCATGCGGTCATGGAAAACGGCCCGTTCGGGATAGGATGGTTGCGGCCTCAGGCGCTGTTCGGGATTGCCGGATTGGA
This sequence comes from Marivivens sp., assembly GCA_050298835.1. Classification (GTDB taxonomy): domain Bacteria; phylum Pseudomonadota; class Alphaproteobacteria; order Rhodobacterales; family Rhodobacteraceae; genus Marivivens. The sequence goes on along the minus strand of JBNKUW010000026.1, from coordinate 12,979 downwards.
CCCGCAGGTCCATGCGGTTCTGTGGTCTATGACCCTGAATAGTATGATTTTCTTCTTTGGCTCAGTTCTGAGCTTTCCGCGCCCGCTAGAACGCTTGCAGGGTGCACATTTCATTAACATTTTCGACCATTCCGACGGGGCGCAAACATGGTCTACCTCCAACGCCGAAGCCGAAGACCTCCTCGTGATGGCGCAACGGATTTTGGGTGCGAAAGAAGCGCAGGCGCTGTTCCTTGTTGAAACCGAAAAACAGGGCAAGGTCGGATACCTACCCGAAGTCACCCCGGACTTCGTGCAACGACTGGAACGTGAACTTGCGGGGTCCGTGGGCGCCGCGACCGCGCACGCGATGGTCGGGCAGTTTGTTCAGGGCGCGTCTGTATCCGTCGAAGACCTGATCGCCGTTGCGGACGAAGCCGCCCAGATTATGGAGTATTCCAACCGGCTTGAAGCGAAGTCTGCAGAGCAAGAGCGCACAGCCCGCCAACTGCGTGAAGCAAATGAAAAGCTGATGCTGCTTTCGATACAAAAGGATGCTTTCCTGTCCCAGATCAGTCACGAATTGCGCACGCCTATGACATCGATCCGGTCGTTTTCGGAAATCCTTGGCGCTGGCGGCATTTCCGAGGAAGAGATTTCAAAGTACTCCGGCATTATATCGGATGAAGCCAAACGACTGACCAGATTGCTGGATGACCTTCTTGATCTCTCCGTGTTGGAGAACGGGCAGGTGACGCTGAACATGTCGCAGGGCACGCTCAAACAGCTCCTTGATCGGGCCGAAGCCGCGACCGGATTTTCCAAGGACAGGTTAATCATCAAACGCAGGGGGCCGGTTGAGACTGCACATCTGTTTACCGATCTGGACCGGTTGACACAGGTGTTTATCAACCTGATCGCAAATACCGCAAAGTATTGCGATGCCGATCAGCCAGAACTCAGGATTGAGTTGCGCCGGATTGCCGGTGAATGGGTGGTTGATTTCATCGACAACGGTTCGGGAATTAAAGAGGAAAGCCAGCAGGTTATCTTTGAGAAATTCTCGCGCCTGACCGACCACCGCAAGGCGGGTGGGGCCGGACTCGGGCTTGCGATTTGTCGTGAAATTATGGCCCGTTTGGGCGGGGGGATCAGCTATCTTCCTGGTCAGGGCGGGGCAGCGTTTCGCGTGGTTCTGCCGCCGGTCGGGGCCGCAATGGGCGGTTGATTAACGGTTCGGTAGGGACTGTGGGGTAGGGTTCCTATGCCTGATCCTGAAAACCACGTTTTGCCCATGCTGCACCAAATGATCCGTCCAAAGCCGGACTTGCCACCGCCAATCACGTCTTTACGTGGTCTGCGCATCGCTCTCGAACGGGCATCTGCCTTGTCCGGACAAATGCCAGTGACGGTGGCAGAAATCGGAATTGATGAGGTTGAAACCGATACGCTCGGCCCTGCTTTGGGTGAGAGTATGATGATGGTCGCGCTTGAACGGGCGGGGCAATTGGTCGGTGTCGCGGCCTGCGATCAGGACTTACGGTCGGCCCTTGTTGAAATGCGAACCATGGGCCGGATACATTCCAAATCGCCCCAAGAGAGGGAAGTAACAGCAGCGGATATCGCGTTGTCCCGCCGGTTTCTTGGGGCTTGTCTGGAACAGATTGCCAAAGAAACCAAGGAAACAGAACTGGAAAACTGGGTGCGTGGTGTACGCACCGACCGACAAATCGAAACGACCCGCGCGTTGCCGATTTTCCTTATGAACGGAAAGCAGCGCGTGATCCGCTACACGCTTGACCTTGGCACTGACGGACGTAGGGGCGTTCTCGTCTTTGCCCTTCCGCCTGTGCCCATGGACAATACTCAGCACCGCTCTGCCAAAGACTGGAATTTGGCTGACGGTGTTTTGGGGGCAAATGCCGTGGTGAATGCGGTCCTGCACCGAATGCGTTTTAGCCTGTCTCAGGTCGAAGAGTTTAAGGTCGGGCAACTATTGCCGTTGGACGGGGCGAGCGTCGCTACGGTCAGTCTGGTTGGCACCGATGGTACAGATTTGGGGCAGGGGCGACTGGGGCAGATGGCAGGCAAAAGGGCTGTCAGGTTGGAACCTGTGCCGCTTCCCGATATTGCCGAGGCCGACATTCCCGTCAGCCTCTCTGCACCACAAACGAGTGAGGTGGAAACGTCCGAACACCCCTCTGGGGTCGTCGTGTCGGACGCTCCGGTAAAGGGGGAACTAGCCCTTGATGAGGGCTTCGATACGGGGAACCAGACCGGAGAGGTCGTAGCCGGCCTTGGTCGTAGCAGCGATGATGTCTTCGGTGGGGAGCTTTCCAGCCTGGCCGAGGGACCAGACGATTGAGCAACGTGTGCCAGAAGCACAGTATGCCAGCACCGGACCCGACGCATCGGCAATCGCCTGCATCTGTGTGGCGACCATGTCCATATTCAGCGATGCATGTGTGACCGGATTGACAGTAAAGGCCAGTCCTGCCGCCTCTGCAGCAGCCTGAATCGCCGCGTTCTGAAATTCCGGCGGAACTTCTTCATCGGGGCGGTTGTTGATGATCGCCACAAACCCCGCTGCTTTGATAGCAGGGATGTCGTCTGTGGCGATCTGCGGCGTTACAGCGTAGCTGTCAGAAATCGTGCGTATATCCATACGACCGATTTAATTGCTGGGAACCCAAACGTCCAGTTGTGCTCTGACCGAAGGTGCGAGCCACATTCCCGCGCCCATAGCAAGCAAGAAGACCGACCCGCCGATGCCACCATAGGAAAGCGACGCGATCGACGGTCCCGGGCATAACCCGACGAGCCCCCAGCCGAAGCCGAACATGGTAGAGCCAAGCACAAGTTCCCGTCCGATGACCGGAGCAGGACGCGGCGGGAACATGCCACCCAGCGCGGGCGTACGTCCTTCGGCAACACGCCAAGCAAAGAACATCGGGATCATTGCCCCGCCCATCACAAAGGCAAGCGTCGGATCCCATTCACCGAAAACGTCCAGCCAGCCCTGCACTTTGCGGGTGTCTGTCATCCCTGACAAAAACAGGCCAGCACCAAAAAGGCCGCCTGCAATAGAGGCAAAGAAATTACGCATTAGACCCACCCCAACCAGTGACGGAACAGGATCACGCCGAAGCCGCCTGCCATGATGTAGAAAACGGTGGCGACGATGCCACGCAAGCTCAGACGCGGAATGCCGCAGACACCGTGACCGGATGTGCAACCATTCGCCATGCGCGTTCCGACACCAACAAGGAGGCCGGCGCCGATAACAGCCCAGAGGTTGTCAGTCACGTAGGTCTGTGCCGGACCTTCGCCCTGCGGGTTCCCGAAGATGAGAGAGAGGACGGTTGGTACGAGAAACAACCCTCCAAGAAACCAGAGGCGTTCTTTGGTCTGATCTCCCGCAGACCCGTCGACGATTCCCCCGATGATTCCCGACGCACCCATAATTCTGCCGTTCACCAGCAGATAAAAGGCGGCGCCGATACCGATGAGCACGCCACCGGCGAGCCCGAATATCCATTCGATTTGCATATTTTTTTCGTCCTGTTCGTCTTAACTTAACCAGCGAGCACACAAAACAGACTGCAGCAGCCTCACATCCGGGATGTGCCGATACACCGACACATTTGAAATTCGAGTCATTTCCTCATATTTGAGGATGACGCGAACAACAGATGTCCAAACAGTATGACTGTCCGCAGGAAGAAGCCGTTGCAGCAGACCTCTAGCGGACGTAAACGCAGTCATGCGTTTTGGCATCCCAGGGCACACTACATAGTCGGATTTTATCGCATTGCAAGAATCTAATATGTGGTTTATTTAATGACTGAGGAAAAAATGGAAAATCTAACGATAACGGCTCAGGCCATGGATGAAGCAGCAGACGAAGCAGCAGAAGTACTAAAGGTTCTTTCGAACCCTGCGCGCTTGCGCATTTTGTGCGCCCTTCTTCCGGGTGAGCAGTGCGTTGGTGAGTTGGAAGAGATGCTCGGTGCATCGCAATCCTACGTTTCCGGACAATTGGCACGGATGCGGGCCGAAGGGCTTGTCTCTTGTGACCGTGACGGGCGTACCATCCGCTATCGTTTGGCCGATCCGCGTATCAGCCCGATCCTTGAACGGCTGTACGAAGTCTTCTGTCCTGCAGATCCGTCCCAGTCCGCCTGATCGACCTCTTGATCTGCGTCATGGCGTTTTTTCAGGCGCCTTCATAGGGTGTTTACGTGGGGTAGTCCCACGTAGGTCCTTTGGAGGAAGAGACCATGGCAACTGATCCTTACGAAACGCGTCTGTACGACATATTGGACGAAATGCAGCGCGATCCCATACATCGCTATGAACACCAGCCGGAGTTTCACAAGGTTCTGGTTCAGATGCGCAATGCCGGTCAAAATATCCCGGTCAGACTGGAAGAACTGGATCGTCGTCTCGTGGACGAAGCGGTCGAAGCGCAATTCGACAACTTCCCTGTTTGAACGAAAATCCCCTCGGATAGAGACCTAAATCCGCCTTTTGCAAGGGTTTTGCCCTCTAAGGTGTTGAAAAGCCTTGCTTTGGGCTTGGATCACAGCAAAATGGAATACATGTATTAGGGGACTACCCGCGGGGATATCCTGTGAAACTTGTGAAATATCGAGTGAAGGACGGTCTGGCGCTAGTTGCGCTGGCCTCGCCTCCTGTGAATGTGTTGTCCAGAGACATGCGTGAGCAGTTGTCTGAGGTCTTTCACCAGATTTCCCAAAACCCGAATATCAAGGCCGTCGCGCTAACGGGTGAAGGCGTGACCTTTAGCGCCGGTTCCGATTTACGGGACCTTGAGCATCTGGACGACGCGCCATCGCTTCGGGATGTGTGTCTGCAGGTTGAAAACTGTTCGGTGCCCGTGGTCGTCGGACTTCACGGAATGGTGATGAGCGGCGGTTTGGAACTGGCTCTTGCCTGCCACTACCGCATTGCCAACAACGGAACCCGATTTGCGATGCCAGAGGTTACGCTTGGCCTGACCCCAATGGCAGGCGCAACCCAGCGTTTGCCCCGTGTCGTCGGTATCGGGCCATCGATCGAAATGCTGGTTCTGGGGCGGCAAGTTGACGTGGAGGGTGCCAAAAAGCTGGGCCTGATCGATGGTGTCGTGTCTGGTGATGACAGCGTCATACGATCTGCGGCCTTCCGGTTTGCAGGTGCGCTGGTAGAGCAGGGTAAACCCATACGCAAAAGCTCTGAACGGCATAACCACCTTGGGGATCGAAACTATTTCAAGGCTCTGCACGACCGAAGTGCTTTGATGGCGGATAGCCCGCTCAACGCACCGCGCTGGATTGTCGAAGACCTTGAAGCAGCCGGAATGATGCCTTTCGACATTGGCCTTAACTACGAGGCAGACCGTTGGGAAAGAGCGTTGGGTGATCCGCAGTCGCGGGCTCTCAGGCGGTTGTTTGCGGCTGAACGGCGCATTCCTGACAATCTGATCCACAAGGACAAAACGACCAACCGGAAATCTCTTGGACCGCAGGGAACAGAGATTGTGAAGCGGATGCAGCGGGCGCAAATCGTAGCCTGCGAAACGATGGCATCAAATGGCATTGAAAAGGCTGATATCGATCAGGCACTGATCGAAATGGGGCTAACCGACGGCTATTTCGAAACCGGCGGGCACGGTGCCATCCCAGAGCGAACCGCAGACGCCCGCGCCCGTTTGATCGCGGCCATGACCGGCGAAGGGGTTCGGTGCCTTAGGGACCGACTGTGTGATCGCGCAGCCTCTGTTGATGCGGTGGTGGTGTTCGGGATGGGCTATTCGCGCTGGCTTGGCGGCCCGATGCATTCAGCAGGGCAGGAACCTGGTGGACTACTTCACCTGCGCAACCAAATGCGTGAATGGAGCAAACTAAGCCCCGTCTGGTCCGTCCCGAGCGGAATGGACGAAGCGGTGAAATACGCAGGCGGGCTGGATGTTCTCAGCCCCAAACCTGTCGTTTAACCAAGCGAAATTCCCAGAATAACTGCCATCAGGCCAAGAACCGAAAGAAGCAGCGCGCCGAGGTTGACGGGAATGATTTTCCCCATACGGGCGCGGAGGTCCTGATCGTCGGTAGCGGCGGCTTTCGCCTTGCGCACCAGAACGACCGTGTAGAGTAGGCCAACAAGGCCGACCATGGTGACGGCTGCACCAATCCAGATCAACAGGTCCATTTTACGCTCCCTTTTCTACGGGGTCCGCCTAACGCGGGCACAAGGACTTGGCAAGGGACTTGGCAAGGGACTTGGCAAGGTGAGGAGCAGCGGTTAGGGATTGCCTCCGAACCATGATCAGGAGGCCCCATGTCCGATTCCGTTACCGAAACCGTCGCCGCTCAGGAATTGCGTTCTTTTATTGAGCGTGTCGAACGTCTCGAAGCCGAGAAGAAGGACATCGCTGACGGTATCAAAGAGGTCATGGCCGAAGCCAAAGGCCGTGGCTACGATACCAAGGTCATGCGTAAATTGATCAGCCTGCGTAAGCGCGATTCCAACGACATCGCAGAAGAGGAAGCCATCCTCGACATGTATAAATCCGCGCTGGGAATGTAATTTCAGTCGGTCTGTTGATCGATTTTTGCCTGTTCCGCCAGTCGTTGCGCTCTGCGCCGCTTTTTCCGTTCTCTACGGGTTTCTGACAGCGCAGAGCTGAACAGACCCGTGGGGATCGCGACGATAGACAGGCCGAGGATCAGCAGAATACCGGTAAAGATACGTCCACCGGTTGTTACCGGAACAATGTCTCCGTAGCCGACTGTTGTGAAGGTCACGACGGCCCACCACATGCTGTGCGGAATGGACTTGAAGACCTCGGGTTGGGCGTCGTGTTCGAAATGGTAGATGCCTGCCGAAGCAAAGAACAACAGAACGATCGTAAACCCGAGAAACACCGCAAGGTCGGGTGCGACGACGCGGATCGCTTCGAGTAGTCGTTCCTGCGCGTGTTTGATCCGGAAAAATTTGAGTATCCGCGCCAGCCGGAAGAGTCTGAGACCACGCGCAAAGGCAACGTCCGGTCCCAAAAACACCAACGCCGGAGCAGTTGAGGCCAAATCGACCGCTCCCCAGAAACTGAAAATGTAGGAAAGCGGCTTTTCGCTGCTCCAGATACGTCCAAGGTATTCGACCAGAAACATGATCGAAAGCAGGACCTCGGTTGCATGAAACAGAGGTTCGTAGCTGTCGTAGAATTGCGGAACGGTTTCCACGGCGAAAACGGTGACGGCTAGAAGGGTCGCACCAAAGGTTATGAAATCGGACAACCGGCCGAGCTTTCCATGCCCTGCCAGAATATCCCGCACACGTACACGGAGCGGTGTTTCTTCAAACCAATATGTGCTCATTTCACGATGCTTGCCCGCAATCCTATTGAACTCTCATAGAGTTAAACGGCAAAGCAGCGCCCCATTAGAGTAGCTCTATGGGATATTTTGTCCTGTAATCTGCATAGGATCAGGGCTGAATGAAGCGAACGCCCGGCATTTGTTCGATCTCAGTGAGGTCGTGCTCGTAAAGCTCTGTCAAGGAGTCGAGCACCTGTTCGTCCCATCCCGGTAATTCGACCTCTTCGGTCATTTCATCTTCGAGCGCGAAACGTTCAAGGAAGGTCGCGATGATCTTGCGTTTCTTCGCCTCGGTCTGCGGGGGGTGGGATTTGATATAGATAAGAAACCGGTGAAGCCCTTCAGGGCTCATGATTTCCTGCAACAGATCGAACCCGCCAGAGATGCGCGTCATCGGATCGACGCCTGAAACTTCGCGGATCAATTGTGCCCAGATCAACGGGGTATCTTCGTTACACCAGACCGTAATCGGGACTCCAGGAGCGTTGTCCTGAAGTGTCTTGATAACCTTGGACCACCGGATGTGGCTGGGGGCCATGCCGCGCAGGAATTCATCGAGCGAATTGGCCTTGGATTTGGCAAAGGTCGCGGGAACAAAGCTGCCCGGATCACGCATTCCAAGGTAAAAGGAAATCCGGTCTCTGGGAAACAGGTCACGCAAGGCAGCCGCCTTTTCAGCGGCAAGTGCGTAGAACTCTCCGTTTTCGAAAATCCGGTTCGGCACGCAGATAAAATCGGGATTGCTCAGGACCAGACGGCGGCCTTCTTCGCGGTGCATCAGGATCGCATCAATAAGAATGTCGCGGGTGTCAGGCGCTGGCATCATGCCATTCAGATTGTGAATCGTTTCCCGAACCAAGCGACGGTATTGCTTTGGTCGCGGAACGATCACGCCCTGTTCTTCGAATTTTTCAGCGTTTTTGAGCAGACTTTTGAGAAGGCGTTCCTCGTCCGTGCAGCTCGCACCGATATGAAACGCAATTTCCATGTGATCTGCCTGCCTGTTTTTTTACGCTTGCCCAATATACGGTGATTTCTGGACAGTTAAACCGCTTTCGGCTAGGTCGGTTTCTATGTCCGAGCAAACTAGTCAGATTTCTGCGCCCCGCAGGTTTAACCTTTCCCTCGACGGATGGTCGTTGGGGGCTGTGTTGATCGCCGTTCTGGTGCTGATGCCGATTGTTGCGGTGATCTGGTTTGCCCTGACACCCAGCGAAAACATCTGGCCGCATCTGCTGTCCACGACACTGCCAAGGTATCTTGGCAACACTCTGGTCCTGATGGTGTCCGTTGGCGTGCTGACCGCATCCGTCGGGGCAGGGGCCGCGTGGCTGGTGGTGATGTATCGGTTTCCGGGGCGGAGTTGGCTGCAATGGGCGCTCCTGATGCCGCTGGCGGTTCCCGCCTATGTGGGCGCCTATGCGATCGTTGATTTGTTGGAATATGCAGGTCCGGTTCAATCCGCATTGCGTGACATTTTCGGGTGGAGTCGCCCGACGGACTACTGGTTCCCTGCCATCCGTACCCGCTGGGTTGCGGCTGTCGTTCTTGCGGCGTCGCTGTATCCTTATGTTTACCTTCTGTCCCGCGCGGCATTCAGGGAACAGTCTGGTGCCGGATACGAGGTCGCGCGGGCCCTTGGCGTTGGTCCGTTCGGGCGGTTCTGGCGTGTTGGTCTTCCTCTCGCCCGTCCGGCAATCGCTGCGGGCTGCGCGGTGGCGATGATGGAAACGATTAATGATTTCGGGACCGTAGACTATTTCTCCGTGCAGACGCTCACCACCGGTATTTTCTCAACATGGCAGCAGGCAGGTAATCTGGGCGGCGCGGCGCAAATCTCTGTCCTTGTCCTTGGTCTGATCGTTCTTTTGGTAACGCTCGAGAAATTCTCGCGTCGTAAGAGCCGCTTTTTTTCAACCGCACGAGGTCAGCGTCCGGTCTCTGCTGTTGATCTACCGGGGGCTGCCGGATGGTTGGTGACTGTTCTGTGTCTGATTCCTATCGGTATCGGTTTTGTCCTTCCGGTCGGGGTGCTTCTGTCGCATGCGCTTGCTGCTAGTCAGTGGGCTGAACCAGGTCTGCTGAGAGCGCTCTATCACACCCTTGTGGTTGGTGGCCTTGCCGCTGTCTTTACCGTTCTGGGGGGCATCATGATGGTTTACGGAGTCCGCCTGTCCGGTAAGCGCCTGCCGCGTCTGCTGATGCCTGTGACCGCGATCGGTTACGCCGCCCCCGGCGCGGTCCTCGCGCTTGGAATTCTCGTCCCCTTGGCCGCTCTTGATAATCGGGTGGCTGATGCCGTCTACGGAATCACCGGCTGGGATCCGGGGCTAATTCTGACGGGAACCGCTGCTGCGCTGGTCATTGCCTATGTTGTCCGGTTCTTTGCGATTGCCCAAGGGGCAGCGGACGCGGCATTGGGCCGTGTGTCCCCGAGTCTCCCCATGGCGGCGCGGTCTTTGGGCCAGACAGCAGGCGGAGTTCTCAGACGGGTATACATGCCAATGGTCAAGGCGTCGGTCGGGTCCACGTTGCTTTTGGTTTTTGTCGATTGCGTTAAGGAATTGCCCGCGACGCTTTTGCTGAGACCGTTTAATTACAACACCTTAGCGACCAGAGTTCACGACAAAGCCAGTCTTGAAAACCTCACCGACGCGGCCCCGGCTGCATTGATGATTACCCTTGTCGGCCTTGCTGCTGTCACCTTGTTGGCAAGAGCTAATCGCTAGGGCTTGCGCTGCCGATCCCAATTCGCTATCAGCGCGCCGAGTGCCCCTATAGCTCAGCTGGTAGAGCAACTGATTTGTAATCAGTAGGTCCGCGGTTCGAGTCCGTGTGGGGGCACCATTTCCTCCTTATATCATTGAAATTACTGAAAATACGCGCCCTGTCGTGTCCGGCCGATTTGTTTGTGAATCAGTTAGGCAGGTGCCGTGCAGTGAGCAATCCCGCTTGGATGTATCGAACGAGTCGCTGCTCCTTCCTGTGGATTTATGCATGTTCACAGTTGGGTCTGCCTATGGGCCGTTTTTTCGGCGTTCGGTCGCAGCACCCCACCGGTTCGAAGTATTCCGGCACATAGCCATAAACGGATCTCGGAAAGAGCCGTTATCAAGGTCAACAGATCCGCGAGCTATAAAGGACTAACAAATGGACGGTGCTGTTTCGCTTGGAAACACAGACTGGGTTGGTCTGCCGCTAGATGCGATGCTCGACAAACTTGATAAACCGATCATGTTGGCTGACGCCGACTATGTGATCCGTTTTGTAAACAAATGTGCATCCGCGATGTTTCGTCGGGTGCAGCGGGACATTCGAAAGGATCTACCGGATTTCTCTTCAGAGAAAGTCGTCGGTGGGTCTATGGATTTGTTCCACAGGAATCCGAAAGTTCAGAAAGCAATCCTTTCCAGAATGGGAGAAGAGCACCGCGGCGGATTCAAAATTGGCGGTGTCTATCTGTCATTTCGGGCCACGCCCTGCAAAACGCCCGATGGCACGCTGACCGGGGTCATTGTTGAATGGGCCGACGATACCGATCTGCGCCGCGCGAAAGAGCAGGTTAACCTTTTGATGAAGGGGGTTGCCACAGTATCGCAAGCGCATACGCACGGAATGGTCAGTGAACGGATCAGCCTGTCCGGTCTGGAGGGGGATTACAAAGATGTCGCAAGCGGTGTGAATAACATGCTTGAGGATCACCTTTCGGTTCAGCGCCAGATCATTGATGCAGCCGAACGTTTCTCAAATGGGAACTTCTCAACCGAAATGCCCCGTTTGGAAGGGGAACGCGCGTCTGTGAATAGGGTCATGGACCTGATCCAGTCGAATATGAATACGATTGTTCAGGAAATCTCTGATCTTTCGAATTCGATTGTTGAAGGCAAACTGGATCGGAGTGTTCATTTTGGAGAGCATCAGGGGGTCTTTCGCGAAATTCTCCAGTCCTTTGATCGCGCCTATGGACAGTTGAACAATCTGTTCGGCAGCATGTGTGACAACTTCGGATCGATTTCTCTCGTGACCGAGGTCATTACCAAAGCGGCCAACGAAATGACCGTTTCCGCAAGTACCCAGTCAGCAGCGGTAGAAGAGATTTCAGCGTCGGCTGAGGAAACCGACCAGATGGTCAAGTCCAACTCCGAAGCTTCGCGCACAGCAACCAAGCTTTTTGCCGGAACAGCCCGACTGGCCGAAGACGGTTTGGACAAGGTTGAACGGATGGTCCATGCCGTTGACGGTATCCGCCTGTCGTCGGAACAGATTTCCAAGATTATTAAAGTGATCGAAGAGATCGCCTTCCAGACCAACCTCCTTGCCCTTAACGCCGCAGTCGAGGCGGCACGTGCCGGCGAACATGGACGCGGCTTTGCGGTTGTGGCTCAAGAGGTGCGGAACCTTGCCGGACGGTCGGCGAAAGCAGCACAGGAAACCGGTGGTCTGATTGAAGAGGCAGGCAACCGCGTCAAAGCCGGTGTGACGGCGGCGGCTGATACGCAAGACGCGTTCGAAGCCATCAGCAACGACATCATGAAGGTGAGCAATCTGATTGATGGCATTGCGCAGGCCAGCGAAGAACAGTCGCGCGGGGTCAGTCAGATCAATCAGGCGATCTCTGATCTGTCTGCGAACGCTGCAAAAACGCACGATCAGGCCGAAGAGCTGAACGACGCTGCTGATAACCTCGGAACTGCATCAGATCAGGTTCAGGAAAAGCTGTCTCACATCGTTCTACGTCCGGGGGCAAAACGCGGGGCAGCTTCTGCGGCTTCGGCAGTTCCGTCGCTTGATGCTATCCCCGAGGCGCTAAGGTCCCAGATCATGGCCATGGTTGCGGCACAACGGTCGTAGAAAGACCCATCTATCGACCTGTGCAAGGGTAGGGTGCGAACGGATGTTTATACTCTACCCGAAAGAGTCTGTGACCTGCACGGGTGCGATGCCCCGTGATGCCCGTTGAGCGTGTAGTTTGGTCTTGTCTGCAAATGAGTCTCCAAATGTTTCGAACAGCTGCCCTAACCCTGATCCTTCTTTGCCCGCTTCCGGCGAGCGCCCTGAATGTATTGCTGCCGCAATCCGTTTCTTTTGATTTGATCCGTGAAAAGGTGAACAGCCGGCAGGTAAAGGAAGACGTCTCGGATAGATCCGCAGACAAGGGTGTAAACGGCTTTCTGTCGATCGGCGGGCAAAACGTCTCCGTCGATGTCAGTCTTTTGATCCCTGACGTGACATTCGGGTTCTGACCCGACGAATTTCACTTCGCTCTCTTGTCGGTCGCGCGCCACTAGGTTGTAGTGGGCGAATACCTTGACAGGAGGCCCCGATGGCACAGCTAGAGACACGAATTGCGCAAGGACGCGGGGATGAGCCCGCTGATCTGGTGTTGCGCGGGGGGGAGGTCCTGTGTGTCGTGACGGGGGCACGGATATCCGGTGATGTTGCGATCTGTGGCGATACCATCGTCGGGATCGGCGCGGACTACGAGGGGAAAGAGGTCATCGACGTGGTCGTGAATAATGGATGAGAGGAAGACGAAATTATCACCATTCCCCGGCAGCTTGATCATCCGCGGCAAGGCACGTGGCGCCTGCACCACCGCCATGCCGCTGGTACGGCCGAAG
>JBNKUW010000025.1:0-22501 GCA_050298835.1 Marivivens sp. | reverse complement strand
GATGTGATAACCGGTTCGCGACAGGTACGGATCAAGCGCTCCGAGCACCTCGACGTGTGCTCGGTCGAGCGCGATTTCTTCTTCGGTCTCGCGCAGCGCAAAGAACGCCTGACCGCTCAAAGAACGGGTAAACAGATCGACCGTATTCATAGCAAACCTCAGAGCCGCCAGCTTGTATCCAGCCCCTTCTGGAATACGCAGCCGTGCGCGTAGGAGTTCATCCATCGGGTTGTTACTCTGCTGCCTGCTCACGGTGCTCTCTTGATCGTACTTCCGGTTTTCAGGCTACGCTATCATGCCCGTTTGACGACTGCACTTGATCTGTTTTCGGAGCCAACCACCGACAGAGGACAGGTTTCGCTATACCGAAGAGCCCCGAACGTCCTAAGATACCCGAAACCGGAGCGGCGTTGCCAAATCTGGAAAAGAACGAGGGAACATGAGCGTTTCATCAACGTCTGATATCGACGCAGTCCTACTGAGCTTTTCACCGACAAGCCTGCAGGTTCTAAACGCGATCCTTGCTGTGGTCATGTTTGCCATTGCAATCGATCTGAAGCCTGCTGATTTTTCCAGACTTGCCCGTGCGCCTAAACCGCTCCTCACCGGGCTTGCGTCTCAGTTCATCGTACTGCCGGCTGTGACATTTCTGCTCATCCTCGCGACCTCTCCCCCTCCATCGATTGCGCTGGGGCTAATTTTGGTCGCGGCCTGTCCGGGTGGCAATATCTCCAATTTCATCACCCATCGCGCCGGCGGAAATGCAGCGCTGTCAGTTTCCATGACCGCCTTTGCAACGGTTGCCGCAATTCTGCTCACACCGTTCAACATTGCCCTTTGGGGGAATTTGTATGGCCCGACCCGCGCGATTTTGCGCGAAACCTCGATTGATCCGGTTTCGGTCGCAATCACTGTCGGTGTGATGCTTGTTTTGCCACTTGTCTTCGGTGTGGTCCTGAACGTCAAACGACCGGACATAACGGCCAGACTGAGGACACCGCTGCAATGGGTATCCATGGGGATTTTCGTCGCCTTCGTGGTGCTTGCTCTTGCTGCAAATTGGGGTGTCTTCCTCCAGTTTGCCGGTGCGGTGGCCGCTCTTGTCCTGTTGCATAACGCTCTTGCTCTTGGGGCGGGCTTTTCCACGGCCACCTTGATGCGGCTGTCCGAATTTGACCGGCGCGCTGTCATGATCGAAACCGGCATACAGAACTCCGGTCTTGGCTTGATCCTGATTTTCGGATTCTTCAGCGGGCTTGGCGGGATGGCTGTTGTCGCGGCCTTTTGGGGAATTTGGCACGCGATCAGCGGCATTGCACTGGCCGGTCTCCTCACACGGCGAAAGGCCACGCGTTAGGATCCAGCTTTGATACCCTGCGAACAACACAGGTTGGAATCACCCCATGTTCCGCCGTAGGATCAGGCTATGTCGAAAGATATCTCCACTTGCTTTCCTTTACGCTCGGGCCGCGTCCACGAAGCCTGCGGGCCATCGGCAATTTCCTTTGCCGCGATTACCGCGGCGCTGACGAAAGGCCCCATACTCTGGCTTCGCGAAAGCTGGATTTCCGAAGCGCTTAACCCGCTCGGACTGGTGCCGGTACTTGATCCCTCCCGCCTCCTGCTCGGTCGGCCCAAAGACCAGACGGACAGCCTTGCTGCCGCAGAAGAAGCCCTCAGAGACGGAGCGATCCCCTTTGTTGTCATTGAGGTCACCCGCGCGCTGGATCTACGAGAAGGACGACGCCTCCAGCTTGCGGCAAAAGCAGGGCGAACGACGGGCCTGTGCCTCATTCCCGAAGGGATGGGATCGAACGCGGCAGAAACCCGCTGGCAGACCACTCCCGTCTTTGATCCGCAGAGGGAGGACTCGACTCTCATGCGATGGGAAATTATTAAGAACAAATCGGGAACATTAGGTGCCTGGAATGTTCGATGGGATTCGGAAACGCGTCGTTTGCATGTGGTTCCCCCGGTTACCAAGTGACCGGGTTCTAAGGACGCACCCGATTGAAGCGCCCTTTGTCCTGACCCTGAAGCAGAACAATACAGAGCGGCTCTATTGTTTAAACCGGCAAGCCGAACAGGCAGGGCTGCACAGGGGGATGAGCTTTGCCGATGCGCGCGCATTCTGCCCCGATCTTATCAGCCGCCCTGCCCGTCCTGATCTGGACGCCCGTTTTCTGAGTGCGTTGCGCCGTTGGGCCACACGCTACTGCCCTTGGGTGTCGTGCGACGGTGACGATGGCGTGATTCTGGATGTGACCGGCTCGACCCACCTCTGGGACGGGGAATCCGGTATGTTGGCCGACATGCGTGCCCGCGCCATGCGTGCGGGACTAACGCTCAGGTTAGGAGTGGCAGACACTCGCGGGGCCGCATGGGCGTTAGCACATTACGACGAAGGGATCGCACCCGAAGGCAACACGGCAGAGGTGCTATCCTCCCTTCCTGTCGCGGCCCTGCGCATTTCAGAAGAGCTCTCCACCAGACTTCAACGGCTTGGCCTGCGCACCATCGGTGATGTTACCGCCGCCGCACGGGCCCCTTTGGCACGGCGGTTCGGTGCAGAGCTTTTGCTACGCCTTGATCAGGCGCTCGGCGCGGTCCCTGAAACCGTCTCACCAGAGGCCGAACCACCGCATTACGGCGTGCGGCTTACCTTCCCCGAGCCGATCGGACTCGAAGCGGATGTGATGGCCGCAACCGCGCGGCTGCTGGAACCGCTTTGCGAAAAACTCAAGGCGCAGGAAACAGGTGCCCGCAGCCTGACCCTGACGCTCCGGCGGGTCGATCAGGGCAGCCAGCAAATCGACTTGCGGCTGGCCACAGCCATGCGTGATCCCGAACGTATCCTGCATCTTTTCCATCGCGGGATCGGAGAGGTAGATGCAGGATACGGCATTGACCAAATTCGATTGGAAGCAACGCGTGTCGACCCGCTGCCGGTCCAGCAGATCGGACCGCAAGGCGGGTACGGCTCAGAAGATCAATTGGCAGACCTGCTGACCCGCATCGGCACGCGGATCGGATTGGAAAACATCCAACGGTTTCTCCCCGCAGACAGCCATATCCCCGAGCGGTCCTTTATTGTCGCACCAGCCGCCTTCAGCACACCCGAAGGCGGCTGGGCACCACTGCGTCCCCGCCCGTTGCGCCTATTCCCGCCCGAAGGGATCAGCGCCACAGGCTTCATGCCGCCTCAACGGTTCCGGTGGCGCCGTATGGCAATGACCACAGGCCGGGCGATTGGGCCGGAACGGATTGCGCCGGAATGGTGGCTCTCTGACGAAAACTGGCGGTCGGGCGTGCGCGACTACTGGCAAATACATACGCTTCAGGGCCGTCGGCTCTGGATGTTTTTTACGCCACAAAGCCCCGCTTGGTTCGTACAGGGGGAATTCGCATGACCTATGCCGAACTTTGCGTCACCTCGAATTTCACATTCCTGACAGGGGCATCCCATCCCGAAGAACTGGCCGCACGGGCGGCTGAAATCGGGCTAGAGGCCATCGCCATAACCGACAGGAACACTCTGGCCGGTGTGGTGCGTGCGCATTCCGCGTTCAAAACCCTGCGCCAAGAGGCCGAAGCAAACGGACAAGCCCGCAAGCTACCCAAACTGATTGTCGGCGCCCGATTGGTGCTGCGCGACAGTCCCGTAGACTGGGTCGCCCTGCCGACCGACCGCGCGGCCTATCACCGGTTGGCGCGTCTACTGACATTGGGAAAACGTCGCGCAACCAAGGCAGAGTGCCATCTGGACCTGCGCGATCTGGAAAACGGCTGTCAGGGCATGATCCTGATCGCACTCCCCCCGAAATCACTACAAGCGGCACAAAGCCCGCTACGCAGATTGCATCGTCGCTATCCCGGCTTTGTCTTTCTCGGGGCAGCCCCACGGTATGACGGATCGGATCAGGCGTGGTTCACCGCCTGCGCCGCTCTGGCGTTGCGCTGCTCTACGCCGATGGTTGCTGTTGGCGATGTCTTGATGCACCGCGCAAACCGGCGCCAGCTTGCGGATGTACTAACCTGCATGCGCGAGGGGATAACCATCGACCGGATCGGCACGCGCGCGCTTCCGAATGCAGAACGGAGGCTCAAGGGTGCGGTCGATCTGGCCCGATTGTATCGCCACCATCCTGCCGCCTTGCGTCGCACGTTGGAAATTGCTGCCCGATGCAGTTTCGATCTTTCGGAACTCAGCTATGAATACCCGGACGAAATTTCCGGCTCCGAAACTCCGCAAGCCCGCCTGCAACGCCTGACCCAAGAAGGTCTCGTGCGGCGTTGCGGCAGTGAAACGATCCCCGACCACTATATAAAGCTTGCCCGAAAAGAACTGGGGCTGGTCGGAGAGCTTGGTTATGCGGCCTATTTCCTGACCGTACATGATATCGTCCACGAAGCGCGTGCGCGCGGCATTCTCTGTCAGGGACGTGGCTCTGCCGCCAATTCGATCCTGTGCTGGGCGCTTGGTATCACGGATGTTTCGCCGGACATGATCGGAATGGTGTTCGAACGGTTCATCTCCCGCCACCGCGGAGAGCCGCCGGATATCGACGTCGATTTCGAACACGAACGACGCGAAGAAATCATCCAGTGGATTTATGAAAAATACGGACGGCACCGTGCGGGGCTTTGCGCCACAGTGATCCATTTCCGATCAAGGGCAGCCATCCGCGAAGTCGGCAAAGTGATGGGGCTAAGTCAGGATGTCACCGCATCGCTGTCAGGACAGATATGGGGACAATCCAACAGCGGCGCAGATCCGGAACGTATCCGCGAGCTCGGTCTTGATCCCTCCGATGCTCGCCTGATGCAGACTATTCTGCTCATCAAGGAAATCATCGGCTTTCCCCGGCATCTGTCCCAGCATGTCGGCGGTTTCATCATTACCCGCGGGCGATTGGACGAACTTTGCCCGATCGAGAATGCCGCGATGGAAGCGCGAACCTGCATCGAATGGGATAAGGATGACATCGACGCGTTAGGCATCCTCAAGGTCGATATCCTGTCGTTGGGAATGCTGACATGCCTGCGTAAGTCTCTCGACCTGCTCGACCATCACGAAGGTCTGCGCCACACGCTGGCAACCGTCCCGCAAGAAGACGCCACCACCTACCAGATGTTGCAACGTGCGGACGCCGTCGGGGTCTTTCAGGTAGAAAGCCGTGCGCAGATGAATTTCTTGCCACGTATGAAACCCAAGACCTTTTATGATCTCGTGATCGAGGTCGCCATCGTCCGTCCGGGGCCCATTCAGGGCGGAATGGTCAAACCCTTTATCCGGCGGCGGCAGGGGCTCGAAGCACCCGAGCCGTTTGGCCCCGAGCTCGAAGCGGTCACTCGCAAAACACTCGGCGTTCCGCTGTTTCAGGAACAAGCCATGCAGATCGCCGTGGTGGGGGCCGGATATACAGCCGAAGAGGCCGATCAGCTCCGCCGGTCGCTCGCCACATTCCGCCGGATGGGGACCATAGGTCAGCACCGTGAGCGGTTCATATCGGGCATGATGCGGAACGGATATGACAGGCAAATCGCCGAAGCCTGTTTCGGCCAGATCGAAGGGTTCGCCGACTACGGTTTTCCCGAAAGTCATGCCGCCGCGTTCGCAATGCTGACCTATGTGTCGTCATGGCTAAAGTGCCATTATCCGGCGATCTTTGCCTGTGCCTTGCTGAATTCACAGCCGATGGGATTTTACGCACCCGCGCAGATCGTCCGAGACGCCCGCGAACACGGGGTGGAGGTCCGCCCTGTCTGCGTGAACAACAGCGCATGGAATAACCAACTGGAGCGACGACCAGATGGAGCTTTGGCCCTACGGCTCGGTTTCCGGCAAATCAAAGGGTTCAAGGAAGAGGACGCCGACTGGATCGCGGCGGCCCGTGGGAACGGCTATCCCGATCCGGAAAGCCTATGGCTACGGGCGGGCATCGCCCCCGCAGTTCTGGAACGGCTGGCAGAGGCCGATGCCTTTAACGGTATGGGCATGACACGGCGCGATGCGCTTTGGGCCGTGCGGGCAATCCGCTCGCCAGCCCCGCTCCCCCTGTTTTCAGATCCCCTTGATGGTGAAGGCATTCGTGAACCCGAGGTTCTGCTCCCGTCGATGCATCTGGGGGAAGAAGTCGTCGAGGATTACGTCTCAATGCGTCTGACGCTCCGCGCGCATCCGATGGAATTGCTCCGGCCGAAAATCGCGGGACTGACCCCGCATGACCAGTTGCCAGTGGTCGCCGCAAAGACGGTGACTGTTTGCGGTCTGGTCATCACCCGCCAGCGCCCCGGGACCGCGTCGGGCGTGGTCTTTCTCACGCTTGAGGACGAAACAGGCGTTTCGAACATCGTCGTCTGGGCAAGGATGTACAAACAGTTCCGGCGGGCCGTCATGGGGGGGCGATTGCTACGGGTAACCGGACGATTGGAACGCGAAGGGATTGTGGTTCATCTGATCGCGGACCGGATCGAAGATCTGTCGCATCGCCTTACCGAACTCGGGCACCCCTTGGATGACGCCATCGGCATCACCCAACCTCAAGCGGATGATGCCCCCCGCAAACCGCGTTACCCGCCGCGTGCGCATCATCCCAGAGAGCAAGCCAAACGGCTGTTCCCTAGTCGGGATTTCCATTGAGGTGATTTTCCACGGCGCGCTTTGCCATCTCCAAGATCGCATCACGGGAATTAGCGACTGCAATAAAAAGAGCGTTGTGACAGAACTTTGCCCCTTTGACACCACATGCTTTTTCCAAAGCCGTGTCTGTCAAACCGGCCCAATCCGCAGGCAGATCAGCACGCTGGTCAAACGTATCATCCGACAGCTTGATACCGTTCAGCGCCCAATCTTCCCCCCGCGGGTGAACAACGAAAAGCAAATGGTCGGCACCTGCTCTTTCGATTGCAGAGCGGTAGGGCATACCCATCGGAAGCTCCAGCACCGCGGACGTCCCCGCGCTGGCGATAGCCTCAGCCACAATTGTTTCCGCGCGATATTTGGCCGCAAGTGTACGAACCGATGCTTCAATCAATGCCCGCGCCAAAGGGAGTGCGTCTGCGAACGCCTGATCGTCAACATCTTCTGACCTGTCATCAAAGGAGGGCTTCAACGTCTCCAGCAACGTCGGCAGGGTAAGGTCGGTCAAAGGTCCCGCAACTGACGGTGAAATTGCCCCATTATCCAAAAGATCAATCGGTAGGACAAAGTCCCGGTCAAACTCTGCATGAATCGCATCCCGATCACCTTCGGGAACATCAAGTGCGGAAAGGTACTCATGACCATAGTGCGCCCAGATCAGACCGAACGAACTGAACGGGTTCCCGTCAGCTCGTAACGGATTGGGCCGTTGATGATGGTCGAAAATCCGCGCGTCGGCATCGAAAACCCGCCCGACATCGTAAATCACCCGCCCCTCTGCCGGAGAAATCCACGCCTCATCGCGGCTACGCACCACTGTGGCTGTCGGGAAAAGACGCGTCAGAATAACGGTGGACAGCAATTCGTCTGCGTGAAAGCCACCGGAATGGGTGACAAGATGGGAAATAGTCATCTGCGGGCTCAATTCCTGAGGACGGACAAGTGTTGCGCAACGCAACACCAAGGGTCAAGTTTGACCCTCCGATACCTGAGAACTCTGTCGGATGCTACGACCCCTGCCCTAAATTAGAGCAATCCGTTCACCCTCAGGAATTCAGTCGCGACCGCTTTTACCGATTGATTATCGACATCTACACGAGCGTTCAGTTCGGACATGATTTCATCGGTTAGGATCGCCGAAACCGAATTCAGCAAGTCTCCCAAAACCGGATTTCCGGACAGAACGTCGGCCCGTATGACTGGTGCAAGTGTATACGACGGGAAATACCCCAAATCATCCCGAAGCACGACAAGATCAAACGCCGGAATACGGCCATCAGTAGCAAATACAAGACCAACATCCACTTGCCCTGCGCTTAGCGCCTCATAGACGAAACCGGTATCCATCCGTTTGATATCGGAACGCGGAAATTCAAAACCGTAAGCATCCTGCAATGGGCGCAATCCGTCCGGTCGCGAATAGAATTCCGCGTTGGACCCGAAACTCAAGCCGCTACCGTCATTCACGCTTTCTGCAAGGTCGGACAATGTCGACAACCCGTGTTGCGTAGCCGTGGCCTGCTGCATAGCAAGTGCATAGGTGTTGTTCGCAGTAGACGCGTTCAGCCAGACAATGCCCTTTTCCGCGTCCAGCGCCTTGACACGATCATAGGTCTCTTCGGTCGTGAGTTTTTCTTCTACACCGTTGTAGGTGATTAGCGATGTACCTGTGTATTCCCAGTAAACGTCGATCTGGCCGGCTTCCATGTTCTGACGCAGCAGGGTTGATCCCATTCCTGATGCTCTATCGACGTCGAAGCCATTTGCTTCAAAGAGCTGCTGTGTGATTTCAGAAAGCAGACGCTGTTCGGTGAAGTCTTTCCCTCCGACGACAATTTCGTCCGCGTGTGCAACGAAAGCCACACCGACAAAAGCCAAACCGAGTAGGGTCGTCTTCAGAAAATCGAGCATTTTTGCTTCCTCATAAGCAGTGTTCTGACGGATGCGGCGCGATTGCTTGTGCCAATTGCCCGAACTCGCAATCGGACAAGAGCACGTAGAACGCTATGGTAAGTTGCGCCAACCGGAGGATTACCCCGTAGCCGTCCCTGCACTTGTTACTGTTTCAGTAAAGAATGACGGCAAAGTGGCCGGTCTATTATAGTGCGTTTACCAGTTTGAGAGGGAGCACTGCCTACCAGTACACGATCAGGCGGCCCTTGGACGCGCCGCCAACTGTTGAAAATGTGTCAGGCGATTGCGCCTTTTGGGCAGGCGCTTGCTTTAGCGCCTGTTCCCAACCTTTGCTTTCAAAACCCACCTAACCTGTAGGCAAAGAC
This sequence comes from Marivivens sp., assembly GCA_050298835.1. Taxonomy (GTDB): domain Bacteria; phylum Pseudomonadota; class Alphaproteobacteria; order Rhodobacterales; family Rhodobacteraceae; genus Marivivens. The sequence goes on along the minus strand of JBNKUW010000025.1, from coordinate 13,579 downwards.
ATCTACTTCAAATCTACAGGTAAGAGGTCCTCGGGGATGTTCTGATAGCTTACAGGACGCAAGAACCGGCGGATCGCCATCGTACCAACCGACGTCGCTCCGAAATTTGTCGACGCCGGATACGGCCCACCGTGAACCATCGCATCGCAGACCTCTACTCCCGTCGGGAAGCCATTGGCGAGGATACGGCCAGCCTTGCGTTCGAGGATCGGAAGCAAGCTACGAGCGGTATCCCCGTCGGCGTCATCCATATGGATTGTACAGGTGAGCTGGCCCTGCAAACTCCGCGCAATCAGGTGCATTTCGTCCATATCCGCGACTTTGACGATAATGCCGAGAGGGCCGAAAACTTCTTCTCCCAGAACCTCATTCTCGAGCCAGTCTCTACCGGTCGTCGCCAAAAGGTAAGGTGTTGCATTCCGCTGATCGCACATAGACGTCAGAATTTCCTGCACGCCAGTAACGCCCGCGACACGATCCCGACCAGCACGGTACGCTGCTGCAATTCCGTCAGTGAGCATGGTTTGCGCACCCGTGGCTTTGAGGGCCTCTGTCGCGGCGGCGGTAAAGGCTTCGGCCTCTTCCCCGTCAATCACGACAACAATGCCGGGATTGGTGCAGAATTGCCCAGCACCCATCGTCAGTGATCCAGCCCAGCCCGTCGCAATATCTGCGCCACGGCGCGCCAGAGCGTTCGGCATTAGAAACATCGGGTTTACGCTACCCAATTCACCAAAGAACGGGATTGGTTCAGGGCGCTGTGCACAAAGATCGAACAGCGCACGGCCACCCGCAAGCGAACCGGTAAAGCCGACCGCTTTGATCAGCGGATGCTGTACGAGCGCTTGCCCAACGTCGAGCGCCCCACCTTGAATGATACTAAAGACACCCGGATGCAAATCGCATTTCTTCACCGCCGCGTGGATTGCCTCTGCAATGATTTCGCCCGTTCCCGGATGTGCATCGTGCCCTTTAACCACAACCGGACAACCTGCCGCCAAGGCCGATGCAGTGTCCCCGCCCGCAGTCGAAAAGGCCAGCGGGAAGTTGGACGCTCCGAAGACCGCGACCGGTCCGATCGGGCGCTGCATCATTCGAATGTCAGGTCGCGGGAGCGGTTGCCTTTCCGGCAGCGCGACATCGTGGCGGCGATCCAGAAAAGCGCCCTTCAGAATGTGCTCTGCGAACAGGCGAAGCTGTCCGGTAGTCCGTCCACGTTCGCCTTGCAAGCGTGCCTCGGGGAGGCCGGTTTCTTCTGTTCCGATCTGGGTAATCGCATCGGCGCGTGCCTCGATTTCATCTGCGATTGTGTTCAGGAATGCCGCCCGTTCTTCGCGTGTGCTATAGCCAAAGGTCCAAAATGCCTCCTCGGCAGCGCGACAAGCCTGATCTACCAGTTTGGGAGTACCAACGCTGAAGTCATGCGGAACACCATGCGCCGGTTTCGATTTGAAGGTCGTTTCTCCGCCGATCCATTCGCCAGCAATCAAGTGTTTTCCGTGGGGGACAAAGCTCATCATTTAGATCCTTATTTACCCCAACGCAGGGCGAGAACATCCATGTCTTGGGACAGTTGCAACAGGCGATCTTTGGTCCGCTGTGTCATCGGCTTCAACGGATGACGCACATAGTCAGATTTGATGACCCCCCCGGCCTGCATCACGGTTTTGGCTGCGCGAAGCCCGCATTGGCGGTTTTCGTGATTGATGAGCGGAAGACATTTTTCCCACTGCGCCAGCGCCACGTCTGTGTTGCCTGCGCGGTATTCCATCACAATCGGGCGGATTTTTTCCGGCTGCAACGCAGAAGTCATTGTGCCTGTGCAGCCTGCGTCAAGGTCAGCCAAAAGCGTTACGGCTTCTTCTCCGTCGAAAGGTCCGACGATTGCGTCGCCACCCTGTTCAATCAAAGAAGCGAGCTTATCCGCCGCAAAGGGCGTTTCGATCTTGAAGTAACTGACATTCTCCAATTCGGTCGCCATCCGGACAAGCAGGGGAACAGACAATGTGCAGCCTGACAAAGGCGCGTCCTGTACCATGATCGGAATTGATATCGCGTCCGAGACGGCAGCAAAGTGTTCGAATATGCTGGCCTCTGCCGGAACGATCCCTACTCCGTGGTATGGCGGCATCATCATGACCATCGTGGCACCTAACGCCTGCGCTTCAACCGCGCGCTTGACCACAATTTCAGTCGCGAAGTGACTTATCGTGACGATGACGGGAACGCGGCCGGAAACATGTTCAAGAGAAATACGGGTTAGTGTCGCACGTTCTTCATCGGACAGTAGGAACTGTTCGGAATAGTTCGCGAGGATACAAATCGCATCAACACCTTGATCGATCATGCAGTCGAGAACGCGGCGCATGCCGTCTTCATCGACACGGCCATCGTCAAAAAACGGAGTTGGAGCCACTGGCAATATACCGGTGAGTGCCTGTTTCATCTACTTAACCTCAGTCGTGAAAAGGGGCGACCGACACGCGTCGGCCAAGTGCCAGTGCGTCGGACACATGCACCATTGGGCGAAGGTCCATATCGATGCCGCCATTTGCCACCAGTGTGGCCATTTTTGCATACAGACGCGGATATTCACCCGCGAGCGGATTATCGGAGTCGATGGCGTCTTCTACCCCGTCGATCAGGATACGCGCGCCGCCATCTGTAAGTGTCAGGGTGCCTTCGTCTGTTTCGGCATTGATCGTCCATATCTGGTCACCGGTCTGGCGCCAGTCGAACTCTGCTGTTACCTCGGCCCCTTGCGGGTGAGCAAAAGACAATTGCGCCCCAATCGGGGTCTGCCGGTTAGACGGCACATCGAGCGTGGCCGAGCGGAGGTGGATATCGACAGGAAGGATTTCAGTCACGATCGAAAGCGCGTTGATCCCGGGATCGAATACGCCCATCCCGCCGGGTTCCCATATCCAGTCCTGACCGGGGTGCCAGCGACGTACGTCCTCTTTCCATGTTACATGGAACTTGCGAAGGGTTTTGTCAGCCAGCCAAGCCTTAGCCGCCGAGACCTTGTCCGCCTCGCGGCTATGCCACGTGGCAAAGAGCGAGACGCGCTGTTCGCGGGCCAGTGCCTCTAGTGTGTGACATTCCGCCAAGGTAGCCCCTGGTGGTTTTTCCAACATGACATGACGCCCCGCACGGATGGCTTTGGCGGCGTAGTCAAATCGGGGAACCGGCGGCAGACTAAGTGAAACGACGCGAATGTCCGGCCGCTCCGCAAGCATTTTATCAAAGTCGTCAAAGGCTTCGATTCCGGCAACCGTGCCGTGGCGCGAAACAGTCGCGGCAAGTTCCCAGTCAGGCGACGCCGCGATGGACGGCACGTGCTGGTCCGACGCGATTTTGCCGATACCGACGAGAGCGATCTCCATCAATGTGAGTCCTTTCCGACGGGATTGCCACGACAGCCCTTGAGGAAATCAAGGTCGGCGCCGGTGTCAGCGCCCTCAACATGTTGCTGGTGGAGCCATGCGTAACCGGAGGACTCTTGTTCGTGCACTGGCTTCCAATCTGCCAGACGCGCAGCAAGTTCTTCATCGCTGATGTCCAGATGCAGACGGCGGTTTTCGATGTCCAGTTCGATGATATCGCCATTGCGGACCACCGCAAGCGGTCCACCTGCTGCCGCTTCGGGAGAAGTATGAAGAACAACGGTGCCATAGGCAGTGCCGGACATGCGCGCATCAGAAATACGGACCATATCGGTGATCCCTTTCTTCAGCACTTTGGGCGGAAGCCCCATGTTGCCGACCTCTGCCATGCCGGGATATCCCTTGGGGCCACAGTTTTTCAGGACCATGACGCAGGTTTCGTCGATATCTAACGCTTCATCATTGATCTTGGCTTTGTAGTCATCAATGTCCTCAAACACTACCGCTCGGCCACGATGTTGTAGCAGATGCGGGCTGGCAGCGGAGGGTTTAAGAACCGCACCTTTAGGGGCGAGGTTGCCTTTGACAACCACGATCCCGCCCGATTGCGTTAGCGCCTGATCGGTCGGCAGGATGACGTCTTCGTTGTGGTTCGTCACATCGCGAACTTCATCCCAGACAGTTTCGCCAGAGACAGTCAGCGCATCCTTGTGCAGCATTCCGCCTTCACCCAGACGTTTCAGGACAACGGGCAGACCACCGGCGTAGAAGAACTCTTCCATCAGGTATTTGCCCGACGGCATAAGGTTTACGATGGTCGGAACTTCGCGTCCGCACCTGTCCCAATCATCCAGCGTCAGATCAACACCAACACGACCAGCGATAGCAAGCAGATGGATCACCGCGTTTGTAGAGCCGCCGATCGCGGCGTTCGTGCGGATCGCATTTTCGAACGCGTCCTTGGTCATGATGTCCGACGGTTTCAGGTCATCTTTGACCATCTGTACGATCCGTCGACCAGAGAGCTGCGCCATGACTCGACGGCGGCTATCAACTGCGGGGATCGCGGCGTTACCGGACAGGGCCATTCCCAAGGCCTCAGCCATAGAGGCCATTGTTGAGGCGGTCCCCATCGTGTTGCAGGTGCCCGACGAACGGGACATCGAAGCTTCTGCCTCAAGGAATTCCTCTTGCGTCATCTCGCCCGCCTTCACGGCTTCGGAGAATTTCCAGAGGTGTGTGCCGGATCCCACCCGTTCCCCACGGAAATAGCCATTCAGCATGGGGCCGCCGGTGACAACAATCGACGGAATGTCGGTCGATGCAGCCGCCATGAGCAGCGACGGAGTCGTTTTGTCACAACCGACCAGCAGAAACGCGCCGTCAATCGGCTGTCCGCGCATTTGTTCTTCGATCGAAAGCGCAGCGAGGTTGCGGAACATCATGGCCGTCGGACGAAACGTGTTTTCTGATGCGGAGAAAGCGGGCACCTCGACAGGAAAACCACCTGCTTCCCAGATACCGGCTTTTACCTTTTCTGCCAGTTCTCTGAGATGACCGTTACACGGTGTCAGGTCCGACCAAGTGTTCAAAATACCAATGACTGGCCGCCCGTCGAATAGATCATGCGGATAACCTTGGTTTTTCATCCAGCCGCGATGATAGATCGCGTCGCGTGTGTTTCCGCCGTACCAATGCGTAGATCGGAGCTTGCGCGGCCAAGGGGCGGGTTTGAAAGTCATCTAGTTACCCCTGTTTATTCTTGTTGTAGACGTCGAAGAATACTGCCGCCAGGAGCACGAGGCCTTTAATCACCTGTTGGTAATCAATACCGATCCCGAGGATCGACATGCCGTTGTTCATGACACCCATGATGAACGCGCCAACCACGGCGCCAACGATTTTGCCCGAACCGCCGGACATGGAGGCCCCGCCGATGAAGACAGCCGCGATCACGTCGAGTTCAACTGCAAAGCCTGCCTTGGGTGTTGCGGTGTTCAAACGCGCCGCAAAAATCAAGCCGGCAAGCGCTGCGAGCAGCCCCATGTTCACAAAGGCAAGGAAGGTCAGGCGTTCGGTTTTGATGCCCGAGAGCTTGGCGGCCTTCTCGTTCCCACCGAGCGCGTAAATGCGGCGCCCAATCGTCGTGTTCGCGGTCAAGAAGGCGTAGATCACCGTCAGAACCACCATTGAGATCAACACATTTGGCAGACCGCGGAAGGTCGAAAGTTTGAACATTACGAACAACAGGGCGCCAGCGATAATCGCGGTACGGACGACAAAGAATGCCTTCGGCTCTCCTTCGATCCCGTATTTTGCGTTATGTGCCCGGTCGCGCAGCCCCATCCAGATGATGATTGCCACACCGATCACACCAAGGCCCATCGCAAGCACATTGAAGTTGTGTGATCCGGCCATATTGGCGAGCGATTGCGACAAACCTGCAGGGAAGATGTCTGCCACAAACCCTGTCGAAATCGATTGGAATGACCGCGGGAAAGGCCCGACAGACTGACCTTCGAGCAGCCAGAGAGACAGCCCCCTAAACACCAGCATCCCAGCAAGCGTCACAATGAATGACGGGATTTTCCAATAGGCGACGAAGTAGCCCTGCGCGGCCCCGACCAGTGCCCCCACAACAAGTGCCGCTATCATGGTTAGACCGACTGGCACATGCCATTCGACAATCATCACGGCCGCAAAAGCTCCGATAAAGCCCATCACCGAACCGACCGACAGATCAATATTGCCTGATACGATCACCACCAACATGCCGAGAGCCATGATGATGATATAGCTGTTCTGCAAAAACAGGTTCGTGATGTTCACCGGTTTGAGCAGGGTGCCATCGGTCATAATCTGAAAGAACACCATGATCGCAATCAGCGCGAAGAGCAGACCGTATTCTCTCATGTGGTGCTTCAAATAAGCACCCAAGCTCTTGTTGTTTGCCTGTTCCATGCTCAGGTCCTTTATTCCGTTGCAATGAGCGACATGATGCGCTCTTGGCTTGCGTCTTTGGCTGCGAGTTCGCCAACCAATTCGCCTTCGTTCATTACGTAAATGCGGTCGCACATGCCCAAAAGTTCGGGCATCTCGGAAGAGATCATCACGACCCCTTTCCCTTCGGCGGCCAGGTCATTGATGATGCCGTAGATTTCAAATTTCGCGCCCACATCAATACCGCGCGTCGGTTCATCGAGGATTAGAACCTCCGGACCGGCAAAGAGCCATTTGGACAGGACGACCTTTTGCTGGTTGCCACCCGATAGGTTCATCACCTTTTGGAAAACGCTCGGTGTTCGGATGTTCATCGCATCGCGGTATTTCTGTGAAACCTGCGTTTCCTCGTTTTCGTTGATAACACCGGACTTCGAAACCTCACCCAGATTGGCGAGCGTAATGTTCGTACGGATGTCCTCTTCGAGGATGAGGCCGAGTGATTTCCTATCCTCGGTCACATACGCAAGCCCCGCCTTGATCGCGCGATCAACCTTGGAAACGTCGATGGGGTCACCGTGCAGACGGACCTCACCACTGATGTTGCGCCCATAGCTCTGGCCAAAAATCGACATGGCAAGTTCCGTGCGTCCGGACCCCATGACACCTGCAATTCCCACGACTTCGCCCTTGCGAACGTGGAAGTTCACGTCAGTAATCATTTGCCTTTCGGCGTGCTCGGGATGCCAGACGTTCCAGTTGTCGACCTCCATCAGAAGGTCGCCGACATTGTGGTCGCGTGGCGGATAGCGATCCGACATATCGCGCCCGACCATATCGCGAACGATCCGGTCTTCGGTTACGTCCCCGCTTGACGCAGACATTGTCGAGACCGAGGTTCCATCGCGAATAACAGTGACCGTATCAGCCACACGGCGAACCTCGTTCAGTTTGTGACTGATGATGATCTGGGTGACGCCTTGAGATTTGAGCTCGAGCATAAGATCAAGGAGAGCCTGACTGTCTGCCTCCGATAGCGCCGCCGTCGGTTCGTCCAAGATCAGAAGACGCACCTCTTTCGACAGTGCCTTCGCAATCTCAACGAGCTGTTGTTTCCCAACACCAAGTTTTTCAATGAGCGTTGCAGGAGCTTCTTTCAGCCCAACCTTTTTCAGCAATTCTTCGGTTCGTTGGAACGTGTCACGCCAGTTAACTACGCCATTGACGGCGCGTTCGTTGCCTAGAAAAAGATTTTCTGCAATCGATAGAAGCGGCACAAGCGCCAGCTCCTGATGAATGATGATGATACCCTTTTCCTCGGACTCCGAGATACTGCGGAATTCGGCCGGTGCACCATCATAGTGGATTTCGCCGTCATAGCTGCCAGCGGGGTAGACACCTGAAAGTACCTTCATCAAGGTTGATTTTCCGGCACCGTTTTCGCCGCAGATGGCGTGTATTTCGCCTTCTTTCACCGAAAGGCTCACTTGATCGAGCGCTTTAACGCCCGGGAACTCTTTGGTGATGGAACGCATTTCTAATAGCGGAGTCATGCTGGCCCCTAAAGTCAGAGGGGGCCTGCCCACACCAATAGTAGTACAGTGCGGACAGGCGAGGTGGACCGATTACTGAATCTGGTCAGCGGTGTAGTAGCCGCTTCCGATCAGAACTTCTTCCCAGTTGGATGCGTCAACGGATACCGGCGACAGCAGATAGGACGGAACGACTTTGACACCGTTGTCATAGGTCGAAGTGTCGTTGATTTCCGGCTCACCGTCGTTGAGGAGAGCTTCAACCATACCAACAGTGACGCGGGCTAGTTCACGAGTATCTTTGAACACGGTCGAATACTGTTCGCCAGCAAGGATCGACTTGACCGAAGGAACCTCTGCGTCCTGACCGGTAACGATCGGCATCGGCATGTCGCCAGAGCCGTAGCCGACACCTTTGAGCGACGACAGGATGCCGATAGACAGACCATCATAGGGCGACAGAACGCCTTGGATCGTTTCGTCGGTGTAGTAGGCAGACAGCAGGTTATCCATGCGGGACTGCGCTACCGCTCCATCCCAACGGAGCGTACCAACGGTGTCCATACCCATTTGGCCGGAAACAATATTAATATCACCTGCATCGATCATCGGCTGCAGAACTGACATAGCGCCGTTATAGAAGAAGTAGGCGTTGTTATCGTCCGGCGAACCGCCAAAGAGTTCGACGTTGTACGGACCTTCGCCAAAGTTTGCTTCAAGGCCGGATACAAGGCTGGAAGCCTGAAGAACACCAACCTGGAAGTTGTCGAAGGTGGCGTAGTAATCAACGTTACCGCTGTCACGGATCAAACGGTCATAGGCGATGACGTGGATGCCCGCTGCCGCAGCGTTTTCCAAAGCGTTCGACAGGGTTGTGCCGTCAATTGCAGCAATAACAAGAACGTCGACGCCTTTGGTGATCATGTTTTCGATCTGCGCAAGCTGGTTCGGAATATCATCTTCCGCGTATTGGAGATCGGTTTCAAAACCGGCAGCAGTAAACTGGTCAACCATTGAATTGCCGTCGGAAATCCAGCGAGCCGACGATTTGGTTGGCATAGCAATACCAACAGTGCCATCAGCCATAGCTGCTGACGCGAAAGCGATGGCCGCGGTTGCCGTGGCCAGAATAGTCGTGAGTTTCATATGTTCCTCCCAATGAACGAGTGGCCATTCCTCTCGGGCCCTCACGTTCCAATAAGTCAGGCAAGTCTGCCCTGGACATGTGGTTAGGGGGTATTCACATAACTGTAAAATCGTAATATCGACAAACGTCATAACTAATTTGGTATACCATGGACTTCATTCGGCGCCTGAAACCCGGCCACCTGAGGCTAATGGCGAAAATCGCAGAGGTCGGTCAGCTCCAGATCGCAGCGCAAGCTCTCGCTATGTCGCAACCTGCGGCCTCCCGCATTTTGGCTGAAATTGAACGACAAGTCGAAACACCGCTTTTTCACCGCACGCCTAAAGGGATGGAGGTGACAACAGTCGGTGAAGCATTCGTACGACATGCCCGCGTTGTCCTGTCCGAGCTTGCCAACCTTCAAAAAGAGTTGAAGTCACTGACAACAGGACAAGCCGGTGAAGTCAGGATAGGTACGGTAACCGGCCCCGCCGTTGGAATCGTTCTACCTGTTCTCCACGAACTGAGGGAAACATCCCCCGACATAGCGGTAACAATCGAGGTAGGTCCTTCTTCCGATCTGGTTCGCGGCCTTGAAGAAGGACGTTTCGACTTCATCATCGCGCGTATTCCGTCCGGACAGGACAGTCGGGAATTCAAGTTGCATCCGGCCCGTTTTGAGATTGTGCATCTAGTCGTACGACAGAGCCATCCGCTTGCCGGACGACCTAATGTTTCTCTCAAAGAACTTGCGGAATTTGACTGGGTTATCCAAGAAAGCGGCTCACCTATTCGGCAAGCAGTCGAAGCTAAATATCACGAGGCTGGTATTCACACACCGCGCCGTGTGATCAACAGTTCGTCACTGCTCGTCGTCGAAGCACTCCTCGCGACCTCAGATGTGATTGCGCCACAGGCGAAAGAGGTCGGCGAGTTGTTGACCGGATCGGATTTCGGAGCGCACCTAACTCTCATCCAACTTGAAGAGCAAATCGTCGTTACACCTTACTTTGTTATCCGGCAAAGTGATCGGCAGCTCCCCCGTGCAGCAGAGTTGTTTTTTAACCGGTTGCTTACGCGTCTATAGCCAATGGCCGGTGCCTTCCGAAGGTGAATGAGGGGGATTACATATTCAATTGGCTGATCGGTTATTCGAACATCAGCCAACCACTACAAAAATAACCCACACCCTGATCTGTGAAGGCGCGTGTCATGGCTCCTTCACCGCGTTGTCACTACGATCTAGGCCATTTCTGAAATGGCGAGTGATGTTTCGATCCAGTTGCGAATGGCATCTGTGTTCGGAGCCACCTCCTCAGCGATACCACCCGAAAATTCGAGGAACGCATCACGGTTAAGACCGTTGATCCCGACGAGGACAGGGATATCCTGTTCAATGGCCGTCGCGATTACATCACGGAAACCACGCCCTTCGGCTTCGTGTTTGCCGAATTTGTTAATGATCAGGACATCGGCTCCTTCGGCCAATCGAGCCTGAACTTCCCCCACTGCAGTTTCCAAAGCGTCTGGGTTCAGACGGCATCCACGCGATTCCCGACCCAAGGCTTGAGAAATCCGAACCACCGGACCATCGGGGAGAACTTTGACATCCATGTCACAGGGGCCATCTGTCTCCCGCTCGGTGTTGATCTGTACGGTTCCGCACAGGCGAAGCCCGCGCGCTGCAAGCACGGTCGAAACGTCTTCGAGGATCAGATCAGTGTCTCCACGTCCGGGAGCCATGGTGTAGGCAAGCCGCATGGAATGTCCTTTCAATCGTTGATGCAGAACGGAAGGTATTCGACCAGTCCCCCTTGGGGGATGCAATCCGTTTCTGCAGGTATAAAGATAAGCCCGTCCGCATCAATCAGACGCGCGACACGGGCAGAGTGGGTTGCCGAAGGACAGGTCACAATCTCGCGCCCTGTTTCGTCAAACGCCACACGTTGAGCGAGGCGCAATTCGCAGCGACCGCCACGGTTTTGGACCGGATCAGATAGAACGACGTGGCGCCGCTTTGTTTCATCCGGTGCGCCGCTAAGGCACGAAAGTAGCTTCGAGCCGAAAATGGTCCAAGTCACAAGCGCTGCCACAGGGTTCCCGGGCAATCCAAGCCAGTGCGCATTGCCAACGCGTCCAAATGAAACCGGCTTCCCGGGCTTGATCGCGACACCACTGAAAAAGATTTGCCCCCCTGCATCAAGCAGCGCGGGTTTTACAAAATCGGCCTCTCCGACAGAGACACCACCGGTTGTGACGATCAAATCTACGTCGTTGGACAGGTGGCCAATTTGTGCAGCCAGGGTTTTCTGATCGTCGCCCACTGAGGACACCTGAATAATCTGCACCGACGGATGTGCGATAGCGGCGCGGAGCATCGGAGTGTTCACGTCGCTAATCTTTGCATCCCCGAGGTTGCCGCTGGCACGCTGGACTTCGTCACCAGTCACGAGGAGCGCGACACGGATCGATTTTCTCACAGCAACTTCGCCAATGCCAGCGGCCGCAAGTGCTGCAATCGTTCTTGACCCAAGCCGTGTCCCCGCCGGAAGGATTTGATTGCCCTTCAGAATATCTTCTCCGGCGCGACGGATATTCTGGCCCGAAGACGGTCGACGCGCAAAAGTGATTGTATCTCCTGTGCGGTCCACATCCTCTTGCATGATGACCGCGTTTGCCCATGCGGGCACTGGCGCGCCTGTAAAGACCTGAACGGCACCCCGCCGGGCACCACGGGCGGATTGCCCTGCTGCAACACGGCCTTTGACAGGAACGGTCCACGGTCCCTCTTCGTCCAGATCAGAGGTGTTGATCGCGTAACCGTCCATCGCAGAGTTGTCGAACGGCGGGTTCGAGGTCAAAGCGTACTCCGGCCCGGTCAGAACCCGTCCTTTGGACATTTCCAGCGGAACCAGCTCACTACCAGAAACCGGAAACACGGTTTCAGAAATCAGATGTAGAGCCTGATCGATCGATACCAGCCCCTGCTTGATGTCATGCGCTTCGCAACCGCAACCAGCAGAATAATGTCTGTCCAGAATGGTCATTCAGCCACCTCAAGTCTTGAATGGGATTTGTCGATTGTGCAGTTCAAATCGCGGAGCAATCCGTCCTTCAGACTATAAACTAGGCCGTGAACACAGATATCCATGCCGCGCTCCCACGCTCGCTGTAAAATCGGCGTCTCTGATATGCGACGAACGCCTTCGATGACGTTTAGTTCTGCAAGACGATCCCTGAAGGTTTCAGTGTCCGACGACTGCGCAAGATCAACCGCATAAGACCGTGCCAAACGCCGGATAGGCTCCAGCCAGTGGTCTGCCAGACCGTGCGGGAGGTCCTCTGTCGCAGCCCGAACGCCGCCGCATCCGTAGTGACCGCAAACGATGATTTCGCGAATTTCCAGCGCTTCAACGGCGAATTCCAGCGCCGACAAAAGGTTCATGTCTGAACTGTGGACCACATTGGCAACGTTGCGATGCACGAAAACTTCACCAGGGTCCAACCCTGCAACCACGTTGGCAGGAACGCGACTGTCAGAGCAGCCAATCCAGAAAAACTCTGGTGCTTGTTGGGTCGCCAATCGGGAGAAATAGCTAGGTTCGCTTGCGTTGCGATGGGCTGACCACTCCGCATTTCTTTTGAGCAGCTCAGAGAGCATGTTCGCCTCCTCCGACCAAACTGTCGAGCCCACGACGAGCCAGCATTCTCTTGCAAAGATGCGACAGATCGTCGGGGGTCAGTCTGACACGAGCTAGCGGAAGAATGATCGCGTTTTCCAGTATCAGGTGATGCCGTGAGTGGGTCGCAAAAGAACTCAGCACTTTACGGTTATCAGGGGAAAGCGCGGTTCCCCGCTGGTATTCCTGCAGAATTGCGATGACCACCGGCGTATCCTTTTCGGCATGGTCATGATCGCCCAACAACCGGTCGATGACCCGTTCGATCTCGTCTTCGGGTTCGCACCGGTTCACCATCATTGGAAACAGGTCTTCTTCTTCATCGGCTAGGTGGAGCGGAAGCTCTTTTTCCAGAAACGACTGTACATCCCAGAGCACCTCCTGATCGGCAGACTCCGATGCCGCGATATAATCAAGAGATGTACAGATTTCACGTTCACGTAGATGGTCTTCAGCCAGAAATTCGATCGGGTTCCCAAGGAGCCTCAGATCCGTCGGGGATAGGGCATCCCCACTTCGATATTCATGGCTGAAATCCGACATGATCTATCCCTCGACGATCTCCGAACTCAAGTCCGCACCGCTGACGTCCGCATCTTTGGTCAATGATTGGACAAACGCCCGCGCCTGACCGGCCCAAGCCGCCTTTTCCATGGCGTCAGCGATTTTCTGACGAACGGTCTCAAAGGGGAGGACTTGACCTTCGGCGACGGCATCCAACCGGATGATGTGCCAGCCAAAGCGGCTCTGGATCGGTGATTTGGTGATCTCACCTTCTGCCAGCCCGCGCAGAACCGCTTCGAACTCGGGCACCGTATCGCCCTGCCCCAGCTGCCCCAATGCGCCACCGTTGCCGCGCGATCCGCAATCGCTGTTTTCGCCGGCTATGCGGGCAAAACTTTGTGGGGCTTTGGC
>JBNKUW010000024.1:0-22597 GCA_050298835.1 Marivivens sp. | reverse complement strand
GATTGCGGCGCAGGCTTCTGAACCGCAAGAAGAGCGTTCGCTGTTCGACAACACATTCCAAGAACCCGCTGCTCAGGCAGAAGAAGAGGTTTTTGACGCGTTCGAAGAGCAGACTGATGACCTTCCGCCGCCGGCCTACACGCCGCGTCCTGAACCAATGACGGCACCGGCCGAAACATTCGTCGCACCGCGTGCACCCGCACCGGGAACGCCGTCTGATGCTGCAATGGCCCGACTTCAAGCCGCTGTGAACAAAGCTCCGGCAGCACGTGCACCGGCAGCAGACCCGCGTCCGGCGGCAGAGCCTGAGCAACGCCGTGGCGGCTTTGGTCTGAACAGCCTGATCGGTCGTATGACAGGTCATGCAGCAGCCGAAGCCGAGCAGCAGGCCGCTGCACCGCGTCAGCAAGTTCAACCGCTGCGTGACGAAGCTGAAGAGGCCGATCCAGAACAAGAACGGATCGAGATTCCCGCCTTCTTGCGTCGCCAAGCGAACTAATTTGGTTACAAACCGCTTTGAAGAGGCCGCCCACGGGCGGCCTTTTTGTTTTTATATCAATGCATTAGGTGGATGTTTTATTTGTTTCACTTCGTTGCAAAGAGTGAGTTGAGCCTTTTTGTGGCAAATCTTATCTACTTTGCAACGAAAGGCGGTCCTCCGTGCAAACGACTCTGAACACTCCTGTTACTTTCGATGGTGTAGGTCTCCATTCGGGGAAACCTGCTCGTCTTGTGTTGCGTCCGGCTCCGTCTAACTACGGGATTGTGTTCAGTCGTGTTGACCTTCAGGGCGATAACGAAGTTCGGGCGATCTGGTCGAATGTTATTCAGGAACCGCTCAACACCCGTCTGGAAAGTGAAACAGGCACCAGTGTTTCCACGGTTGAACATCTGATGGCCGCTCTCGCTGGCCTGGGTGTCCACAATGTGCGGTGCGAAATCGACGGTCCCGAAGTTCCGATCCTTGACGGAAGTGCGGCTGAATTCGTTCGCGGTATCCTCCCCGTCGGTCTTCGCCGTTTGTCGGCACCGCTCCGCGCGATTGAAGTTCGCGACGTTATCGAAGTCCGGAACGGTGACGCCGTCGCCCGACTGTCGCCCGCAACATCCCTGCAAATGGATTTCGAAATCGAATTTGCAGATGCCGCGATCGGTCATCAGCAAAAGACACTGAACCTCGCCAATGGTTCGTTCGTCCGGGAACTGTGCGATAGCCGGACATTCTGCCGCAATGCAGACGTGGAAGCGATGCACAAGGCCGGTTTGGCCCTTGGTGGATCACTGGAAAACGCTGTTGTTGTCGACAACGCCGAAATCCTTACTCCGGGTGGTTTGCGCCACAAGGACGAAGCCGTTCGTCACAAAATGCTCGACGCGCTTGGCGATCTTTATACCGCCGGTGCACCGATCCTTGGTCGGTATCACGGGCACCGTGCAGGTCATGCGCTTACCAACAAGCTCCTCAGAGAGATGTTCAGCCGTCCAGACGCTTGGCGTTGGGTCACATGTGATGCGACAATCGCTTCCAGATTGCCCGGTGTGGGTGTCAATCTCGACGACCTGTCCTTTGTTGCCTGAGCGAGTCATCGCGCGAACGGCAAAAGGCATTTTGCACCGCATTTTTCTGTGCTAGACCATGTCGAAACAGCGGGGCTATTTGCCCTATGATCGAGCAATGATGTCGGGGGCGTTCATGGCAAGCCGAATTCGGGGTTTAGCAGCACGGACTTTCCTAGGATTTGCCGTCCTGTCCACAACGGCACTTGCAGGCTGCGGGTCTTTTGATCCGCGCCAAGAAGTGGTTTTGGAACAGTTTTCGGCAGAAGAGATTTACCAGCGCGGTGAATACGAACTGAACCGGAATCAGCCTGATGATGCTGCGTTCTACTTTGGTGAAATCGAACGCCTTTATCCGTATTCCCAGTGGTCCGAACGTGGCTTGATCATGCAGGCCTATTCTTTCCATCTGGACAAGGACTACGAAAACAGCCGTGCCTCGGCACAGCGGTTCCTTGACTATTATCCCGCTTCAACCGATGCGGCCTACGCACAATATCTTTTGGCGCTGTCCTACTATGACCAAATCGACGAAATCGGCCGCGATCAGGGTCTGACATTTCAGGCGCTGCAGGCACTGCGTGGCGTAATCGAGCGTTATCCTGACAGCGAATACGCAAGCTCTGCTATTCTGAAATTCGATCTGGCATTCGATCACCTTGCTGCGAAAGAAATGGAAATCGGTCGCTTCTATCTGAAGCGGGGCCATTATCAGGCAGCGGCAAACCGTTTCCGCGTTGTTGTCGAAGCCTACCAGACAACCAGCCACACACCCGAAGCCTTGCACCGTTTGGTGGAATGTTATCTGGCGCTGGGTCTTGTTGGCGAAGCCCAAACCGCAGGTGCGATCCTTGGACATAACTATCAAGGCACCGAATGGTATGCTGACAGCTACGCACTGTTGACCGACGGTGGGCTTGAACCTTCGCTCGTTGGTGACAGCTGGCTGGCGGCGATCTATCGCCAAATGATCCGTGGCGAATGGCTGTAAGGAGCGACGGGTGAAATCCCGTTCGGTAACATAGGCAATGCTGCGCGGTCTGGATATCCGGGATATGTTGATCATCGACCGGTTGGAGCTTGAGTTCCAGCCGGGGCTGAACGTGCTCACCGGTGAAACTGGCGCGGGTAAGTCGATCTTGCTGGATTCGCTCGGGTTTGTTCTTGGTTGGCGCGGGCGTGCAGATCTGGTGCGCCAAGGGGCAGCCCAAGGTGAAGTTACCGCCGTTTTCGATATTCCCACCGGTCATGCGGCCGCAGAAATCCTTGCTGATGCGGGGATCGAAGCTGAAGATGAACTGATCTTGCGCCGCGTGAACACTGCTGACGGGCGTAAGACGGCGTGGGTCAATGACCGTCGTGTTTCGGGCGATGTCTTGCGCAAACTGTCCGAGACGTTGATCGAACTCCATGGTCAGCATGACGATCGCGGGTTGCTAAATCCGCGCGGGCACCGTGTTCTGCTCGATGCGTTTGCCAAGGTCGATCCCCTTATCGCGAAAACGCGTAGCGCATGGCGTGATCTTGCAGCAGCACAGAAAGATCTGACCGCAGCCGAGGCAAAAATTGCGGAAACCCGCGAAGAAGAAGATTTCCTGCGCCATGCTGTGGCAGAGCTGGACAAGCTCGACCCGCAGCAAGGGGAAGAGGCGGAATTGGACGCAAAACGCCGTCTGATGCAGGCCGCGGAAAAAATCCGGAACGATGTTGCTCAAGCCCATAGTGCGCTTGGGTATGACGGGGCCGAAGGAACTATGTCGAACGCCTTGCGCTGGCTCGACGGGGCCGTGGACAGCGCAGAGGGCAAGCTTGATAGCGCGATAGCAGCGCTGGGTCGGGCGATGGACGAACTGGGTGAAGCGCAACACGGTATCGAAGAATGTCTGGACGCGTTGGCCTTTGATCCGTCCGAACTGGAACTCGCCGAAGAGCGGCTGTTCGCAATTCGTGGTCTTGCCCGCAAACACAATGTATTGCCGGATGCGCTCGCTGACCATGCAAATGGACTTAGGGCAAAACTCGAGGTTCTGGATGGTGGAGAGCGCGACCTTGATGCCCTCCAGACCGCCGTTCGGACTGCGCAAACTGCCTATGATACGGCGGCTGAAAACCTGTCCAAAGCCCGCAAAGCTGCCGCTGGAAAACTGGATGCAGCAATGGCGGCAGAGCTTGCGCCGCTAAAAATGGAACGCGCGGTGTTTGTCACCGAAATCGATCTTTGCGATGCTGGCCCCGAAGGACGGGACGAGGTCGCCTTTACGGTCGCAACCAACCCAGGTGCACCTGCCGGACCGTTGAACAAGATTGCTTCGGGCGGGGAACTGTCGCGGTTCCTGCTGGCTCTCAAGGTTTGCCTGAGTGCTGGAACCACCGGAATTACCATGATCTTTGATGAAATCGACCGTGGCGTTGGCGGGGCAACTGCTGATGCGGTCGGACGTCGTCTATCCGGACTTGCTGATGGTGGGCAAATCCTCGTCGTGACCCATTCACCGCAGGTAGCCTCTTTGGGTGGGCACCATTGGCGGGTGGAAAAACACCAATCGGACACACAAACACTGTCCACCGTCGTATCGCTGGATGATAACGCGCGGGTGGATGAAATCGCACGGATGATCTCCGGCGACCGGATCACCGAAGAAGCACGAGCTGCCGCGCGAACACTTCTTTCGGCTGCTGTGGCGCAAGACGCCTAGATTGATTTCCAGCCATCGGAAAACCACGTGTTCTCTGGAAAACACAGGTTTTGCGGTCAAAATACCTACTGTTTATTGGTGCTTTCCACCGTTTCACTTAAAAGAAGTGAAAACGGATCGTTATTCCGTAGGTAATGAGCAGCGATATGCCAGATAAATCGAACCAGTTTTGGCAAGGCATTTGGGCCTCTGTCAAAAAGGATGCGGAACGGGCTTTGGATGTTGTCCGGAATCGCGGGATTGTGGCAATCCGCTTCTGGCTCGTCGCGCTGCTTATCGGGATTGCGGGTGGTTTGATCGCTTTGGGGTTCCGTTTCGGAATCGAATGGCTGCAGGCTACTGTTTATCAAACATCACAAGTTGACCGGATTCACCGCTCTGCAATGATGTTGCCGTGGTACTGGATCGTTCTAATTCCTGCCGTCGGCGGCTTGGTTGTTGGTGTTATCCTTGATCGTTTCACAGACGACGGACGGGTGCGCGCCGTTGCAGACACCATCGAAGGGGCGGCTCTCAACGAAGGCCGTGTCGAACAGAAAGAAGGATTGGCGTCAGCGGTTGCAAGTTTGATTACCCTCGCCACCGGTGGCTCGTCAGGGCGTGAGGGACCGGTTGTCCACCTCGCTGCGGTGGTGTCCACCACAGTATCGAACTGGCTCAAGGTGGACGGGATCACCGGACGAGATCTATTGGGATGTGCCGTCGCTGCCGCCGTATCGGCGAGCTTTAACGTACCGATTGCAGGGGCTCTCTTCGCGCTCGAAGTTGTGTTGCGCCACTTTGCGGTCCGTGCTTTTGCCCCGATCGTCATTGCATCCGTCGCGGGGACCGTTGTCAGCCGTCTGATCAACGGTGACGTGACCGAATACTATTTACCCGGTACGACCTCTCTTGATTTCTATGTCGAACTTCCTGCCTTTCTCTTGCTCGGTTTAATGAGCGGGGTGGTGGCTTTTTTCCTGATACGCACCATCTTTTTCGTTGAAGCCTTGGGTGATGAAATCCAGAAAAAGACGGGGTTGCCGAGGTACCTGCGTCCGGCGTTCGCGGGCGTGTTCCTTGGCCTGATTGCGCTTTGGTATCCGCATATCATCGGTGTGGGCTACGGGATCACATCGGATGCACTGGCAGGACGGATCGGGTTTACGCAGGCAGTCGTCTTTACGATCATCAAGATTATCGCTGTCGGCATTACCATTGGTGGCCGAATGGGCGGTGGAGTGTTCTCTCCGTCGTTGGTCGTCGGATCCATGTCCGGATTGGCATTCGGTCTGGTGGCGACGCAAATATTTCCCGATTACTCGGGCTCCGCGTCGCTCTATGCGTTGGCAGGAATGGGGGCCGTTGCCGCAGCCGTGCTCGGCGCACCGATTTCCACCACCCTCATTGTATTTGAGCTTACGGGCGACTGGCAGACCGGTCTTGCGGTGATGGTGGCGGTGTCTACTTCGACAGCTTTGGCTTCACGCCTTGTGGTGCGGTCGTTCTTCCTGACCCAACTGAGCCGTCGCGGAATGGCCGTCGCTGCGGGTCCACAGTCCTATCTATTGTCCACATTTTCTGTCGCGACCGTCATGCGATCGGTCGATCACCCGCGTGCGGCATCCTACGAAGACTGCGAAGGCATGGTTCGCAGAGGTATCTATGTCGATGTGAAAGCGAGCCTCGATCAGGCGATGCCGATGCTTGAAAACAATCCCGAAGCTTTTGTGCCAGTGGTGCGTCACATAGAAAACGCCCCGCCGGATATCCGTGGGGCGCTTTTCCATGTGGATGCCTTGAGGGCATTGAACCGTGCGTTGGCTGCGGTGGCAGCCGAAGAACACTCTTAGACCTGCTCGACAGCAACCTTATTGGTGTAAAACGCAAGATAGCCTTTGATCTGACCGGTCGCGTCTTTCGGGTCTTCATAAGACCAGACAGCGTCCGTGATCGGTCCGCTTTTTGCCATGATCGTGTAATATTGGGCATCCCCTTTGTACGGGCAGTGTGATGTGGTTTCGGATTTATCCAGGAACGCCATCGCGATGTCGCCACGCGGGAAATAGATGACGGGCGCCATGTCACCTTCAACCAGTTCCAGCGCTTGGTTACTTTCCCCAATTACAGCGCCACCGGCGCGTACGACCCAAGTTCCGCCTGCGGGGCGGATTGTGATGTGATCGGCCATGACGGCTCCTCCAATTGTGTTGTTGCCGCCTGACGATAGGCGAACCGTATGACAAACAGGCGTCAGAGCGGCGCGCAGGCCGCTAGGAGCCATTGTTGGGCGGCAGCATCCAGATTTGGACCAACCTTGTCCAGAACAGCCGCGTGATATGTGTTAATCCACGTCAATTCGTCGCGGGATAACAGGGCGACATCAATCAGTCGCCGGTCAAATGGAACCCAAGTCAGCGTCTCAAAACCAAGCTGCTCGCGGTGGGAATCCCCGCCCGTAATCGCCGGTGCGTCCTGCACGACGATCAAGTTCTCGATGCGTATACCAAATGCATCTGCCCGATAATAGCCCGGTTCGTTCGAAAGGATCATTCCGGGACGTAAGGGAACATCCGAGACGCGCGAAATACGCTGAGGACCTTCGTGAACACACAAATAAGAGCCCACACCGTGGCCCGTTCCGTGGTCAAAATCGAGCCCCTCTGTCCAGAGCGGTGCACGCGCCAACGCATCAAGATGCGCCCCAGAGACACCTTTGGGGAACCGCGCGCGGCTGATCGCGATAACACCCTGCAACACGCGGGTGTAGCATTTGCGTTCATCTTCACCGACCTGACCGACGGGGACGGTTCGGGTGATGTCGGTGGTGCCATCCACGTATTGGCCGCCACTATCAACGACAATCAATTCGCCGTTTCGCAATGTCCGGTTGGTTTCTTCGGTCACACGATAGTGGATAACCGCGCCATTCGGTCCAGATCCGGCAATCGTATCGAACGAGATATCACATAGCTGTCCGGTTTCCCGCCGGAACCTTTCTAGTGTGGTAACGACGTCGATCTCTGTCACATCTTTGGCATTGTCCAACCAGTGCAGGAACCGGCACATGGCGACGGCATCACGTTGATGCGCCTGACGCGCGCCTTCGACCTCGGTCGGGTTCTTGCAGGCTTTGGGAAGCGCGCAAGGGTCGTCATCCTCAACCGCCTTGTCACCAAGAGTGTAAAGGACGACCTCGGGGCAGGATGCCGGGTCAATCCGTACCGGCCCGTCCAACTCTGCCAAAGCTGTCACAAACCGGTCCTGTGGTAAAACCGTCACGTCATCCCCCAAGTGATCACGGATCGCGTCTGCTTTGCCTTTGCGGCAAAAGAGTTGGCATCGTCCGTCATCAAACAGAATAGCAAAACTTTGGGGAACAGGGTTGCGGGGAATGTCGGCGCCGCGAATGTTCAACAACCAAGCGATCGAGTCCGGCAAGGTCAAAACGGCGGCGCGATGTCCGGCGTCGCCCAATACTTTGCCAAGCCGTGCCCGTTTGTCGTTGTGGCTTTCTCCGGCGAATTCCAGAGGTTGGACAAAGAACGGGTCTGCGGGCGGGGCAGGGCGGTCTGTCCAGATACGATCAATCAGGTTCGCAACGGCGCGCATTTCAATTCCGGTTGCGGTCTCTCGCAGTTTGCGAATTTCGCTCACCGTATGGAGCCATGGATCAAAACCGATCACCTTACCTTTGGCGTGCTTGCTCAGCCACTCGCCGAGCTTAACCTCGGGCCAATCTACAGGGGTAAAGACGTCAGCGACTTGTTGGCGAACCTGCAAACGATATCGGCCATCGACAAATACGCCCGCCCGATCGGTCAGAACCGCGGCAAAACCTGCCGATCCGGTAAATCCCGTTAACCAAGCAAGCCGTTCATCACATGGCGCCACATATTCCCCTTGGTGGGCATCCGCGCGAGGGACGAGAAAACCGCCGACCCCTGCGGAGTTGATCTCTGCGCGCAGCGCAGAAAGCCGCTCTGGTCCTGCTTCACCAGAAAACGCTTCCTCAAAGGTCTGGAACATCGCCGGCCCCTTCATCTTTCTGAAAAATACTCCTGCCGGAGGCATCAATCCATGCCTCCGGTAAGGTCGGTTTAGCTGACCTTTTTCATACCCATCACGCGGGCACGCATGCGCGGATCGCTGTCAAAAAGACCGGCAAGCTGCTCTGTAATTGCGCCAGCAAGCTGGTCTGCGTCGGTTATGGTGACAGCACGATCATAGTAGCGTGTCACATCGTGACCGATGCCGATCGCGATAAGTTCGACTGCGTTACGTTTTTCGATCATGCCGATAACGTCGCGCAAATGCTTTTCAAGGAAATTTGCGGGATTTACCGACAGGGTGCTGTCATCGACCGGTGCACCGTCAGAAATCACCATCAGGATTTTCCGCTGTTCGCGCCGCGCCATAATCCGACGATAGGCCCATTCGAGCGCTTCACCGTCAATGTTTTCCTTGAGCAGGCCTTCCTTCATCATCAGACCAAGGTTCGCCCGTGTCCGGCGCATAGGGGCGTCGGCAGATTTATAGACGATGTGGCGCAGGTCATTCAGACGGCCCGGTTGCAGCGGGCGCCCGTCGGCGAGCCATTTCTCGCGGCTTTGACCGCCTTTCCACGCTTTGGTGGTAAAGCCCAAAACCTCGACCTTTACGGCACAGCGTTCCAGCGTGCGTGACAGAACGTCGGCACAGATCGCGGCGATAGAGATCGGGCGACCGCGCATCGAACCGGAGTTATCCAGAAGCAGCGTCACCACGGTATCGCGGAAATCGGTGTCCTTTTCCCATTTGAACGAAAGCGGCGTCGTCGGGTTCGCAACGACACGGGCCAAACGACCGGCGTCAAGAATGCCTTCTTCTTTGTCGAATTCCCAACTGCGGTTCTGCTGTGCCTGCAAGCGGCGTTGCAGTTTGTTTGCCAGCCGTGAAACGGCCCCCTTCAGAGGTTCCAACTGTTGGTCAAGATAGGCGCGCAGCCGCTCCAACTCTGCTGGTTCAGCAAGGTCTTCCGCCCCGATTTCTTCATCGAATTCGGTCATATACACCGTGTAATTCGGGTCCGCATCCGACACAGCAGGTGGGGGCGGGTCCAGCGGGGCGTCACCTTCGGGAAGTTCGGTGTCTTCGTCGAAGTCGGAATCATCCATGTCTTCGGTGCTGACCTGCGCTTCTTGCTGGTCTTGCTGCTGTTCCTGAGACTGCTCTGGATTTACCTCTTCTTCGTCTTCCTGACTGTCGTCCTGACCTTCTGAATCGGGATTGTCCTCGGCTTCGGCTTCGTCCTGGCTGTCGTCCTGTTGATCTTCTTCGGTGTCAGGATCATCACCCAACTGGTCCCCATAGCCGAGGTCTTCGATGATCTGCCGTGCGAATTTGGCGAAAGCCTTCTGATCGCTCAGAACGTCTTCCAACCCTTCCAAGGTTTCACCAGCCTGACTTTCGATGAAATCACGCCGCAACTCCATGACGTTTTCTGCTCCCGGAGGAAGCGGCCGACCAGTGGCAAGATGCCGGATCAGGTAGCCTGCAGCGACGGGCAAGGGGGCCGCATTCGCATCGGTAATCTGATCGTAGCCTTTTCGGGCGGCTTCTGCCCCGATCTTTGCATCAATGTTGCTCGCCGTGCCGGGCATGTAGCGGGCGCCGACAGCTTCGGTACGGGCGATTTCCATCGCATCATAGATGTCACGGGCAAGCTGGCCTTCGGGCGCGTAGCGTGCCGCAATCGCCGGGTTGTGAAACTTATGGCGGAGCGCAAGTGAGTCCGCTGTTCCCCGCGCCAGTAGAACTTCGTCTTTTGTCATCCGACGACTGATTTGCGGCAGGCGCACGGAATCATTGGTCAGCCCCGGCGGGTCGACGGAATAGGTGACCGTAAATTCGGCATTCTCGGCGAGCACCTTTGTGGTCTCAGCCAAGGCCTTTTTGAACGGATCAGCGGGGTTGTCAGAAGGTTTCATAGAGCAGCCTTGAGGGTCGTTTGACGACAAACTAGACCGACCTTTCCCCGAAGACCAGTAGCACTAGTCTAACATGAACATTTCGCGGCACTGTTCGATGTAGAATTCGGATTGGTCTGTTGCCCAAATTCCGTCGGCTTCGTTCGAAGGATACTCGGCCCGCTGCAAGAGGCGGGCCTGTGCAACACGGGCTCCGATCCGCCACGACAGAACCTCTTGTGCCTGATCCGGTTCAATGATCGCATCAATCATTTCGACAAGGCGACTGTGACCAACGCCAATATTTTCGGGGAAGGAATGATTGTAGGTGACACGGTGGTCGAGCACAGCTTTCATCCGGCCTGCACAAGAAGCCAGATCATGCAGAACACCTTGCGGGGTCGTGACAAAAGCAACGGTCTGCGTGGACCAGAGCAAGGTGATCGCAACTATGAAACGTATTGCTATCATGCCCCCACTTTTGCGGAGCGGAGGGGATAGTCACAATTATGCTGTGGTGTAGCTATCCTTATACGGTTCCAAAAGGACGTGACCTTTGCCTAAAGGTGTAGCCCACAAGAAAAACGCCCCTTCTGACGAAGAGGCGCTTTGCTAATTTCAGAAGCGAAAGCTTTAGAGAGCGACGCTTGCGGCGCTTTCCGGAAGCTCTTCGTCAAAGCAACGCTGATAGAATTCAGCGACGGTTTGACGCTCCAGCTCGTCACATTTGTTCACGAAAGTCAGGCGGAACGCGTATCCGACATCGCGGAAAATCTCTGCGTTCTGGGCCCAAGCGATCACGGTTCGCGGTGACATCACGGTCGACAGGTCGCCGTTCATGAACGCGGTACGGGTCAGATCGGCAACGGTCACCATCTGGCTGACGGTCTTGCGGCCTGCTTCGGTGTTGTAGTGCGGGGTCTTCGACAGAACGATCGCAGTTTCCGCATCGTGGCTGAGGTAGTTCAACGTCGCGACCAGAGACCAACGGTCCATCTGGGCTTGGTTGATTTGCTGGGTGCCGTGATACAGGCCGGTCGTATCCCCCAGACCAACGGTGTTTGCCGTGGCGAACAGGCGGAAGTACGGGTTGGGCGTGATAATCTCGTTCTGGTCAAGAAGCGTGAGCTTACCATCGGTTTCCAGAACACGCTGGATCACGAACATAACGTCGGCGCGGCCGGCATCGTATTCGTCGAACACAATCGCAGTCGGGTTGCGGAGCGCCCACGGCAGGATGCCTTCGTGGAATTCCGTGACCTGCTTACCGTCACGCAGTTTGATCGCATCCTTACCAATAAGGTCGATACGAGAAATGTGGCTATCAAGGTTCACACGCACGGTGGGCCAGTTCAGGCGGGCGGCAACCTGTTCGATGTGGGTCGATTTACCCGTCCCGTGGTAGCCTTGAATCATAACGCGACGGTTGTAGCCAAAGCCTGCAAGGATCGCGAGCGTCGTGTCCGGATCGAACTTGTAGGTCGGATCAATGGCAGGTACGCGGTCGGTCGTTTCGGCAAAGCCCTTGATTTTCATGTTGCTATCAATGCCGAATACTTCACGGACATCGATCTCTTCGGTGGGCTTTGCGTCTTGGTCGAGCATATCAACCTTCCTTGCGTCTATCGTTCGTCAGACCTGCAACATACGCAACCTTTCAGGAAGGAAAAGGGGGGAGAAGCGTTTTTGCGATCAAAGGCTGACAATCTCCGCTCGTGAAACAATGAGTTTCGACCTTTACCATCGCGTTTTGCGAACATTTCTGCCAAAACCGCTTCATGAACCAGCTTTTGAACAATCGCCTTGCCTCAATTTTTGATTGGGTGCGTAATTCGTTCGTCCTCACGGATGGCGAACAAAAGCTTGTTACTGCCTACGCAGTCGTGATTGCGTTCGGCGCCGGTATTAGCTTTGTCGTTGTATCGCAAATGTCCCACGGTTCGTTGTTCACGAGCGGGATGAGCGCCTATCAGAAATGGGTGGTGTTTTGCGGTGCGGTCGGTGCAGGGGCAGCGCTGCGACTTGCCGGAGAGCGGATGGGGCAGTCCGGTCCGAACGGGTTTGCCCGTGCGATGGGTGGGACACTCTGGATTAGCGCCGTCGGGTCATTGATCACGGGGACGTTGGCATTGCCGTTTTATGGAACAATGTTCGGTCCGTTCACCTTTGTCATGCTGCTCGTCGGATCACCGATGCTGGCACTACTGTGGTTTTCAAACCTGTTGGCCGCACATTTGTTGATGCGCGGCTGGCGGGCAGAACAAGATCGCCTGTTTGCCCGCCTTGCGTAACTTTACCGGCTCTATTTTTCTTTAAAGCTGCGGCTTGCTTTGATCTGGTCCCATGCCCAGACAACTTCGGTCAGCTGTTCTTCCTGAGAACGGTCACCGCCATTCATATCAGGGTGCAGAACCTTGATGAGAGACTTATAGACCTTGCGGATTTCCGCCTTGGTCATGTTGTCTTTGGCATCAAGGATTTCCAGCGCGCGCCGTTCGGTCGGCGGCAGGCGGCGTGTTGCACCTCCGGCTTTGCCCGGATTGCGCGTCGCGTTTTCACCCAGAACCTGATGCGGGTCATCTACGCCCAACCGCGCCCATGCGCGTTCTTCAGCAGACTTTTTGAACGGTTTGGTTTCGCGTTCCCACACACGGTCTTTGTCTACCTGCTGGGCGATTTCCTCTTCGTTGCCGTCGAAGAAATTCCATTTCAGGTTATATTCCCGCACGTGGTCTTTGCAGAACCAGTAGAAGTCATCAAGAATGTCGGGTGACTTTGGCGCCCGATACTTTCCTGATTCTTCGCAACCCTGATGGTCGCAGACGCGGGTCGAGGTTTCGAACGCCCCGGTCATACCGCGACGACCGCGGGGATTTTTCTTTTTGGAGGCCGACACCGAAATGTCAAAGCCGAAGGGATCGTTTTTGGGCATGGTCAGGCCTCATCTTTCCGACTCGGACGAGAGAGTTTAATCCGTGGAGCAGCAGATTGAAGGGGGAAGGTGAAAAATATGTCCCTTGCACAGGAAATTGAATCTCGTTTGCGGGCGGCGCTGTCGCCGGAGCGACTGGAAGTTATTGACGAAAGCGAACGCCACAGGGGGCACGCCGGATATCAAGAAGGTGGTGAAAGCCATTGGCGTGTGGTCATTTCCGCAACGTCGCTTGATGGAAAATCCCGTCTGGCGCGGCACCGTTCTGTCCATGAAGCGATCGGGGCGGACATTATCGGCAGGATCCACGCACTGGCTCTTGATATCCTTTAGGTATCAGGCATCGGCGTCCGCATCCGCTGTTAGGCGGGGCTCTTCGGTGTCTTGGACCGGAGCCGCTTCGCGGTGTGCGGTCACGACCGGCGTCGGCGGTGTTGCCTCGTCGGCCTCTTCGGTGGTTGCGAGCCGCCGGAACACCAGCATGTTCTGAAACACGGTAACCTTTTTGGCCAGTCCGCTGCGCTCCTCACTCGGGAGCGTATCAGTTCGTTGGTATTCCCAACCTTGCTTGCCTTGTTCGTTCATGATGTCCTGAAGCGTGTGGGCAAAGCGGTCTTCTGCAGATTTCAGCCCTTTGGCTTTAACCCCTTTGGTGGGGGCGGGGATCACGCGGTATTCATACATTGCCATAACGGGCCCTTTGTTTAACGCGGGGCGGACTATAGCCTGATGGGAGGGGAAGTCCAAGGCTCGGTCAGAAGGTTGGACAAACAAAAAGGGCCGCCCGAAGGCCGCCCTTTGGAATAAGTCAATTCAGAAGCGATTATTCGGATGCTTCTTCTGCTTCGGTCGCATAGGTCGCAAGGAAAGCAGCGATGTTTACTGCGTCTTCTTCGGACCGTACGCGGAACGTCATTTTCGAACGGGCGCGGGGATCGTCGTTGTTGTCACGAAGCCATGCAGTGGGATCCTGCATGTAGGCAGCAATAGCTTCTTCGGTCCAAACGCCTTCGTAAGACTCAGCTGCGGCAGCGAGTGCATCGCCATAAGAATAGTCAGCATAGGTTCCCGGTACACGACCTACAACACCGTAGAGGTTCGGGCCGGTTTTTGCGTTGCGACCAACAAGAACTTCGCCGTCGTCGTTGGCGACTACGTGGCACGATACGCACTGACGTTCAAACAGAGCCTGGCCGGCGTCCGCATCACCTTCGGCCAGAACCGGGGCAGCAAGAACAGCAAATGCAGTAGCAAGTTTCATAGTTTTCATGGAGCGACTCCCATTATTTCGCCGACGAACATTGCGGCTTCAATCCTGACGCAACCTAGAGACATATTTTAAAAACGCAACGCCTTGCGCCAATCCGTCGCGCATACTTTAGTGTGGTATACGCCAGAAAATTTTGTGATATGGCGCCCATGGATACACGTATACCTGCTTGGCTAGACGGAACACTTCAGCCGCTCGACAAACTCGATGTTCATCAGCGTGGCTTGCGCCATCCGGCTGTCAGCGTGTTTGTCGTGGGACCCAAAGGGGTCTTGCTGCAACGGCGCGCCGCTTCAAAATATCACACGCCGGGCCTCTGGGCGAACACTTGCTGTACCCATCCCTACTGGGGGGAAGCCGCCGCTGATTGCGCCATAAGACGATTGGAACAAGAGCTCGGTATTCGTGGTGTCCCTCTCGAATGGCGCGAACAGGTAGAATACCGTGCTGACGTTGGCGGCGGTCTGACCGAACACGAAGTCGTAGAGGTTTTCGTCGGTCACGGAGAGCCGCAGCTCACACCGAACCCTGACGAGGTCTGGGAAACCGCGTGGATGGGCATGGTTGAACTAGAGTATGCGCTCCACAATGAGCCCGAACGGTTTACCCCGTGGCTGCGGATTTACCTTGCCGAACACAAAGACGCGATTTTCGGTTAGGCCGCGCGAAACAAGGGGGCACCCCGTAGGCGGTCAAGATTTGCGCGGAGTGTATTGCTTGCCAAAGTTGCCGCACCAAGCACCACACCGCTGACCAGAACTGCCGAACCCAGCCACAAAACCGGCGAAGCAGGGAGCTGCTTTATCAGAGCGTCTTCGAAGGGCAGAATGAGGAGGCCGTGTAGCAGATAGATTTCGAGCGACCTGCTTCCGAGGTATTCCAGCACGCGGTTTCTGGCGGGAAGTCCAGCGATCAACACGACAGAGCCACCAATCCCGGCGCCAATCACTACAAAACGGGAGAGCGGTGCGGGAAAATGATAGTCACCCACCGCAGCATAAGTGAAGTAGCCGAAGACTTCGTTTGTCGGAAACCACGATGCTGCCCAAAGGGAACAAAGGATAAAGAGGACAAAACCGCTGATTGCGGCAACCGGATGCTGCCTCAGGCGTTTCAGATGCCGCTCTGCATAGAAATGACCGTAGACGAACGCCGGTAGGAAATAGAGCGTCCGGTTCAGGCTGAGGTATTGTTCGAACTGGGGCAAAAAGCCCGCCGCAATCGCAATAAGAATGGCGACGGACATCGGATATTTCACCCGAACCAATGCCGGAAGGATTAGGCGCCAGAGGAAGAGGCTCACCAGGAACCACAATGACCAGAACGGTTTGATTATCCAAAAATCGGGGATTGCGACCTTTGCCGCGATCAAAGGAAAATACAGGATCTGGAAGGCGAAATAGGGAATCAAAAGCCTTTTGGCCCGAGAAAGGGACATTCCGTCCCGACTGGTCATACCTGCAAGGATCACAAAAGCAGGCATGTGGAACAGGTAGAGGGCCTTGAAGACAGTTTCGATGACCGGATGAATTTCGGAGCCAGCGTCGACAACATGCCCGAAAACCACGAGCATGATGAGTAAACCTTTGGCGCTGTCGAGGTAGGGTATCCGGTTCTGCATCTGGTTTCCTGAAGGAAGGGTCGATTTGAACCTCCTTCTGGAAAAAGGCGCGGATTGGGCCTGTTTCGGGCGAGTGCGGGGAAATCAGTCGGACAAACGAAAAACGGCGGCCCGAAGGACCGCCGTTTCGTTACCTGTTGACCGTTTCAGAGGCCGAGCTTTTTCATCACCAGATCGTTGACCGCTTTCGGGTTGGCCTTGCCGCCGGTGGCTTTCATGACCTGTCCAACGAACCAGCCAGCCAGTTTCGGATTGGCCTGTGCCTTTTCGACCTGAGCGGGGTTGCCTGCGATCACTTCGTCAACGGCAGCTTCGATGGCGCCGGTGTCGGTGACCTGCTTCATCCCGCGCTCTTCGACGATGGCTTCGGGGTCGCCGCCTTCGGTGTAGACGATTTCGAACAGATCCTTGGCGATCTTGCCGGAAATTGCGTCGGACGAAATCAGCCCGATGATTTTGCCCAGTTGCTCCGGCGAAACAGGGCTCTCTTCGATCGAATGCTCTTCTTTCTTCAGACGCCCGAAGAGTTCGTTGATGACCCAGTTTGCAGCAAGTTTGCCGTCACGGCCTTCGGCGACCTTTTCAAAGAAGTCGGCGTTCGCGACTTCGGCGGTCAGAACTGACGCGTCATAGTCCGACAGGCCCATGTCACTGATGAAACGGGCTTTCTTCTGGTCGGGAAGCTCGGGCAGGGTGGCGGCAATATCGTCGACCCATGCCTGTTCGATTTCCAGGGGCAGCAGGTCCGGACATGGGAAATAACGGTAATCGTGCGCTTCTTCCTTGGAGCGCATGGAGCGGGTTTCGTTCTTGTCCGCGTCATATAGACGGGTTTCCTGAACGATCTCACCGCCATCCTCAAGGATTGCGATCTGACGACGGGCCTCGTAGTCGATGGCCATTTGGATGAACCTCATGGAGTTCATGTTCTTGATTTCGCAACGGGTGCCAAGCACGCCGAAATCACCGGTTTCCATGAACTTCTCGTAATCGCCCGGTTTACAGACCGACACGTTCACGTCTGCGCGCATGTTGCCGTTCTGCATGTTCCCGTCGCAGGTGCCCAGATAGCGCAGAATCGTCCTCAGCTTGCCGACATAGGCTTTGGCCTCATCCGCCGAACGGATGTCAGGTTTCGATACGATTTCCATCAGCGCAACGCCGGTCCGGTTCAGGTCCACGAAAGACATGTTCGGGTCCATGTCGTGGATGGATTTACCGGCATCCTGTTCAAGGTGGATACGTTCGATCCGCACACGACGCGCCGTGCCGTTACCCATTTCAACCAGCACTTCACCTTCGCCGACGATGGGATGGTAAAGCTGGGAAATCTGATAGCCCTGCGGAAGGTCAGGGTAGAAGTAGTTCTTGCGGTCAAAGGCGGACCAGAGGTTGATCTCTGCCTTCAGGCCCAGACCGGTGCGAACGGCCTGTGCAACGCAGGCTTCGTTGATGACGGGCAGCATGCCCGGCATGCCTGCGTCCACGAAGGCCACGTTCGAATTCGGCTCTGCGCCAAACTGGGTGGAGGCACCGGAGAAAAGCTTTGCTTTGGTCGCGACTTGCGCGTGAACCTCGAGGCCGATCACAAGTTCCCAGTCGCCTTTGGCGCCTGCAATGACTTTGGCTTTCGGAGCTTCGTAAGTGAGGTCGAGCATGGTTTTGTCCTATTCAGCAACGGCTCTCTCTTAGGGGCTAGCTGCGGGCGCGGCAAGGGGCGGGTCGGCATGGTTTGGCGCAAAATTGCGGGTCGGACGTGAAAAGACTCGACTCAATCCTCCCCATGTTGTCGAACAATGACCGACTTGACGGGGGAAGATGTCAGATGCGTAGGGGTTTGCTGGTCGCCGCGATGGCGCTGTCAGGATGCATCCTGCAGCCACAGAACATAGACGACAGCCTGTCTGAGGAGCTGCCCGCTATGGGCTGGGATCACCGCCCCGAGGCTGCGGACTGGACTGTTTCCACAATGAGCGCGGTTCAGACCGTAGGTGCCCCGCTCCTTGAAGTGGTGCCAGCCGACATCAATGAATGGTGCCCCGGCTATGTTGACGCCGATAGCCAGCAGCGCGCTGCGTTCTGGACCGGACTTCTCTCCATCCTCGCCAAACACGAAAGCACATGGAACCCGCAAGCCTCGGGTGGGGGTGGCGCTTGGATCGGGCTGGTCCAGATTGATCCGCGCACCGCGCAGGGCTACGGGTGTCAGGCAAATACCGTTGCCGAACTGAAAGACGGTGCTGCCAATCTGGCCTGTGCTGTCCGTATTGCTGCCCATACAGTGCCACGCGACGGCTACGTCGGGACAGGGCGCAAAGGATTTGCTGCGGATTGGGGGCCGTTCCTAAGCGACCGTAAGCGGAGCGATATGGTCAATTGGACTCGGTCACAGGCTTATTGTCAGGGATGAAACGCCTGCTGATGATAGGAGCGCTCCTGATCGGAGCTACCGCCTCTGTGGCCGAAGCCTTGCCCGAGTTGCCGCCAGTGTCACGAACGGATGCTGTTGAAATCGCAGTTCGTGAGGAAACTGCCCGTCTTGCGCTGATACGTCCGCAACCCCGGCCCGAGTACCTTTATGTTGCGCCGGGTATTCGCGTCAGTGGCCCGCTTGAGGCGACGCCAAGACCCGAGGTCAGGGATTTCTACATACCGCGTGCACGTTGGGATCATTTGCCGGACGGGCAACGGTGGTCTCTGGCGTTGATGGGCGCGTTGTCCGGCTCTGCTGCCGGATTGAGCAACGTTGTTCCGCGGGACATAGACAACTGGTGCCCCGCCTATACCGACAACCCGCCGCAGCTTCGCCGGGCGTTCTGGGTTGGCATGATGTCGGCACTCGCGAAGCATGAAAGCACATTCCGGCCGACAGCGGTTGGCGGTGGCGGGCAATGGTTTGGACTGCTGCAAATCTACCCGCCGACCGCACAATTCTTTGGCTGTCAGGCACAAAGCGGCGAGGCGTTGAAAGACCCCGTTGCCAATCTGGGATGTGCCGCGCGGATCATGGCCACGACGGTCCGGCGGGACAATGCGATTGCCATTCGGGACAGCCGCTGGCGCGGAGTCGCGGCCGATTGGGGGCCGATGTCCAACCCTGCAAAAATCGCCGAAATGTCCGCTTGGACCCGCAGGCAGGGTTATTGTGTGCCACTCTCATCCCACCGACCTATGGCGCGGCCTGATGATTTGATGATCGCGCAGGCTGACTGATCGTCAGCCAACGCCTCCGGCGGGAGTATTGCGGGAAAGATGAAAGGGGCGGCTACGCCCCGATCATACGAGTGACCATTTCCGTGGTATCTCTGCTCAGCCCATCGGTCGCTAGGATACGGTCCAGCTCTGCCCGCATCAGCGCTTGCCGGTCACCGTCGTAGCGTTTCCATGTATCGAATGCCTGAGACATCCGTGCCGTTGTTTGCGGGTTGATCGCATCAAGTTTGATAAGCCAATCGGCAAGAAGCTTGTAGGCGCTGCCGTCGGGGTTGTGGAACCCTGCGGTGTTGCCGACCAAGCCGCCAAAGAGGGCGCGGAAGCGGTTCGGGTTTTTCCAGTCAAAGGCCTTGTTTTCGGTCAGGCGGCGGGCAATGGCTGCGGCGTCTTCTGGCGCGGCAAGGCCGGTTTGCAGACCGAACCATTTGTCCATGACCAGACGGTCGTCTTGCCAACGGTTGTGGAAATCGGTGAGCTCTTCTTCGCCCTGACCGATGGTGATCAGCGAAGAGAGTGCTGCAAGCTCTTGGGTCATGTTATCGGCGGCAGAGAACTGGCGCTGGGCGGTGCTGCCGTTGTCGGTCAGCGTGATGTAGTGCAACGCTGCGTTCGTCAGGGCACGTTTGCCTGCCGGACCTGCATCCGGCGTGTAGTCACCGTTTACGCTATGCGCGAGGTAGAGATTGGCGAGAGCGGTTTCTGCATGCGTCGCGATCGCCATCTTCAGGTGTTCACGATCCGCGTGGATTTCCCACGGGTCAGGGGTTTCACCGGCGGCGACCAATGCTTGGGCGATGTCGTCCACAGTCGGCAGGGCGAGGAGCAGTGCGCGGAACGCAGGATCCAGCGTTTCGTCGGAAATCGCCTGAACCAGCGCATCAAGGAACGCCTTGCCCGGTGTGGCGTTGTCCCGCACCATTGCGATCAGCGTATCGCTGGCAAGCGCGCGGCCTGCTTCCCATTTGTTGAACGGGTCTGTGTCATGGGCAAGGAGGAACTGGCGGTCCTCGTCGCTCTGGTCCTGATGCAGGACAACGGGGGCCGAGAATTCACGCAGGACCGACGGGATCGGTTTGCTGGACAACCCGTCGAAAGTGAAGCTCTGTTCCGGTTCGGTCAGTTCCAACAGGGTGGTCGGGACGACCTCATCGCCGTTCGGGTTCAACAGGCCGACAGCGACGGGAATGACCATCGGTTGTTTGCTGTCCTGATCCGGGCTGGGTTTATGGTCCTGACGGAGGGTCAGGGTGTAGGTGCCATCGGCCCAATCTTCGGTCACATGGACATGAGGTGTGCCCGCCTGCGAATACCAGAGTTTGAACTGGCTCAGGTCACGGCCAGTGGCATCCTCGAATACCTTGAGCCAGTCTTCGATCGTGGCGGCCTGACCGTCGTGGCGGTCGAAATAAAGGTCGAGCGCTTTCTTATAGTCGTCGTCACCGACGAGTCGTTTCAGCATGCCGATCACTTCGGCACCTTTTTCATAGACCGTCACGGTGTAGAAATTGTTGATCTCGACAAAGCTTTCGGGGCGAACAGGATGCGCCAGCGGCCCCTGATCTTCGCGGAATTGGCGGGCGCGGAGTGTGACCACATCGTTGATCCGTTTCACCGCGTGACCTCGTGTGTCGCCGGTGAACGACTGGTCGCGGAATACGGTCAGGCCTTCTTTGAGGCAAAGCTGGAACCAGTCGCGGCAGGTGATCCGGTTGCCGGTCCAGTTGTGGAA
Source organism: Marivivens sp. (assembly GCA_050298835.1). GTDB lineage: Bacteria > Pseudomonadota > Alphaproteobacteria > Rhodobacterales > Rhodobacteraceae > Marivivens. The sequence goes on along the minus strand of JBNKUW010000024.1, from coordinate 1,652 downwards.
ATATTCGTGGGCGATGATCGCTTCGATCCGTTCGAAATTCGCATCGGTGGACGTATCGGCAGAGGCCAGAACGCAGGAAGAGTTGAAGATGTTCAGCCCCTTGTTTTCCATCGCACCCATGTTGAAATCGTCCACGGCGACGATGTTGAAAATGTCGAGGTCGTATTCACGGCCATAGACCTGTTCGTCCCATGTCATCGACCGTTTCAGGGCCTCCATACCGAACGCACATTTGCGGATGTCGGCGGGGCGGACCCAGATGTTAAGCTCGACCTCTTTGCCGGATTTCGTGGTGAAGGTATCGGGGTGGTTGACCAACTCTCCACCGACCAGTGCGAACAGATAGGCCGGTTTCGGCCACGGGTCGTTCCATTCGGCCCAGCCGTCACCCGTCCCTTGCGGGTTTCCGTTCGACAGCAGAACCGGAAGGTCGCTTTCGATCCGGACCGTGAAGGGGGCCATCACGTCAGGACGGTCGGGGTAGTAGGTGATTTTGCGGAACCCTTCGGCCTCGCATTGGGTGCAGTACATGCCGTTCGACATGTAGAGCCCTTCGAGCGCGGTATTGGTTTCGGGGCTGATCTCAACCTCGGCTTCCCAAAGGAATGGTCCGTCGGGGGCATCAACCTCAATCCCGCCAGCGACGTTGCGCGGGGTGACAGGGGTGCCGTCAATCGTGGCGTTGATGAGTCTGAGCTCTTCTCCGTGAAGGAAAAACCGGTTGTCCGTCGCGTCAGGGTTCGGTGCGAAGCGGATCTTCGACAGAACGCGAGTAGACCGCGGGGCCAGACGGAATGTCAGATGAACATCTTCAACGATATAGCCAAAGGGCGTGTAATCCTTGAGGTAGATGGTCTGGGGGGATGCGTCTTTCACTGCCTACTCCGAAAACGTGCTTGTCCTTCGCCGAAGGTATGGAGGTCAAACGATCGGCGCAAGGTGGGTTCCGCTCTCGGGGCAGGGTGAAAGGATAGTTTTTGCCTACATGGTCAAAAAATCGTTCAATTTGCTGAGGGTTTGGTAGCCAAGACGCACAGCACCGAACTGTTTGACCGCGTCGCGGTTTTCGGGTGTGGCAAACACCATTTCCATGCGGAGGCGGGTCGCGTCGCCCAGATCCTCGAACACGACCGTCACATCGGCATGGGGTGGTTTGTCGCTGTCCACTCCGTCATCCAAGAGGTAGCGGATACGTTCTTCTGTCACGTATTCCAGATACCGGTGTCGGTTCGGATAAACCGTCCCGTCTGGTCCGATCATGTCGAACATCCAAACCCCTCCTTCGCGCAAGTCGATGGAACTTGTCCGGCAGGTATGCCCCTCTGGTCCCCACCATTGCGGGATAGCAGCGGGATCGGTCCAAGCCACCCAGACCAGAGATCGGGGCGCGTCGATCCGGCGTTCCAAAATTATTGTACGATCTTTCAGGTCGGTCATGCTCGTTGCTCCATTAGGGTTTTGGCATAGTCGACCATCTGATCTGCGACCGTTCCCCAGCCGCCGTAGAACCCCATCTGTTCGTGCTGTTTTGCGGCCTCAGGGGTACGGTGACGGGCAATGGCGGTGTAGGTCGTCTGACCTTCTCCGGCGTCCTCCAGCAGGATTATCGCGGTCATGAACGGGTCCGGTGCGGGTTTCTAACCTTCGGAATA
>JBNKUW010000023.1:0-22880 GCA_050298835.1 Marivivens sp. | reverse complement strand
CAGAAAGCTGCGCTTCAATCCCTGCGCCGGATAGAGTCATCTGGTTAAGGGCTAACGGTTTCCCATCGGTGTAGTTGATCTCCAACTGTCCCGAAATCCGGTCGCCCAGCGCCTCGTCCACCACAGCGTCGTCAAAGGTAATGCCGCTGGTTTCGTAGATCAGATTTGCGGTGGCTTCATGCAGTGTTTGGGAAAGAACGCCGCCACCGGAAAGGGCAATGCTCTCAAGCTTCAATCCTGGGCGTTCAAAGCCGTTTGCATGAATGTTCGCCGACCAGTTTTGGCCGCGTTCTGCGTCAAAACCGATGTCGAGCGACGCGCTTTCAACAGTTGTTCGGGGGCCGCTCAACGGTAGCAAAACCGGCTCTCCGTTTTGATGCGCCATGGCGCCGGTGAGAGAAAAATACTCGGGCCAGCCCTCCGTCCCTATCCGCGCGTTCCCAGATAGGGTCAGGCTTTGGGTGGATAACTCAAGCGCAGTCAGGTCGAAACCGTCGTGCGACGACGTCCCGCTAGCCCGGAGGGATACCTGCGGTCCAAAGAATGCGCGGTAGTCCGGCAGGAACAGCGCCGTGACGTCACCGGATAAATTGGCTGTAAACCCGCGTTGCGCGCTGGCGTGTTCACTAGAAAGAACGGTGCTTAGCCGCAGATCGCCTGATAATCGACGAACCCCGTTTGTATCCAGTTCCAGTGTCGTCGCGAAATCGTCAATCGGCGCATCACCCTCAATCGAAAGTCTGACTGCGGGGAGGTCGGGCAGGTCCAACAAACGGGCCGCAATTCCAGCAGGACCTTCGTTCAACACAAGTGCCAAAGAAAGCTGGCGGCTGCTGTTCGAAAACTGGCCGCTCAGCCGCAGGGATCCGTCCGAACCATCCGTGCGGCGAGTGTTCAGATTGGCCTGACCTTGCCCGTCTGCCAATGCGGCACTGCCTTCAAGGCGGAGGTGGACAGGTTCGCCAAGCAAGGGCGCACCAAGCGTGAGGTCTCCGACCAGTAGTCGGTCGACGTTGATTGAGATCGGCAATTCCGGCAAAGCAAACGGAGTGTCGCTGGCTGTCGCGCTGGGCGTCGTATCAACAGGGGATGCATTCGGTGCGCGCGATAGCGTGATGCTGTCTGCCGCCAGATCGGCAATATCGACTTTCCCGGACAAAAGGGCACCGCGATCCCAATTTAGCACCAGTCCCTTTGCGTCCAGCCAAACACCGTCGTCGTCTGCGATCGTCAAACGATCGATTGTCGCCTGCGAACTAAGCGCACCGGAAAAGCCATAGACCTGAACCTCGCGGCCGGCATCGGACAGGGAATTCTGCAAAAAGCCCGCGATCAGTCCGGTGTCAGCCTCTTGGCTTTGGGCCAAGGAAACGTTCGGGAAAAGCAGCGTGACTATTAAAAGAAATTTCCGCATCAAAAGGCCTGTCCGATCCCGACATAGATACCGAGTGTCTTTCCGGCGTTGTCTCCGCTTGCTGGCGTCGCAAGGTCCAGCCGGATCGGCCCAATCCCTGTATTGTAGCGTAATCCGACGCCAATGCCGGACTGCCAGTCCCCGTTGTCAAAAGGTATTGCCGTCTCACCCACGTAACCCACGTCGTAGAAACCGACCAAGCCGATAGACTTGCCCAAATCAACCCGTGTTTCAAACGACATCACGGCAAGGCTTAGCCCACCGGAGGTGTGCCCGCCGCTTTCGACACCTAGGGATTTGTAGGGCTGGCCGCGAACTGTATCGCCACCGCCCGAATAGAACAGAAAATCAGGCGGTGTATTCGCAAGATCCGAACCGATTACAGAGCCAAGCTGCCCGCGCAGTGCAAAGGTCAGGTTTTCGTCTGCCCCAATCGATCGGTAAATCCGGCCATCGAAATAGGCCCGCCCACCGGTTCCGGCATCACCCGCGCCGATATATGGCATTAGGTCAAGCGTTGCGTAGAAACCATCCTTTGTATCCAGCGCATTATCCCGTCGATCGATGCTTCCGTTCAATGGGAATGTCATCAATGTGTAGTCATGAGTGCCGAGGTCATCTTCGCTCCGTGCACGTACAAATCCGATCCCACCGCCGACTTCCCTGTTGTCACTGAAAAGGCGAGTAAAGGACACATCCCCTGACAACTGATCGATCCGGTAGTCCGGCTCGTCCTCATGCTTGAGGCCAAGCGTGGCGACGAGTTCGGTATCAATTGCAAACGGGCGTGGCACGGAAAATGTCACGCCAGTACTGTAGTCAACTCCGCCGGTTTCCCCTGCGATACCGGAAATGTCACCATCCCACCGAAACCGCTGCGCACCACCAAGAAAGTTCCGGTGCATCCAGTATCCCGATAGGGTCAAACCTTCGACACTGGACATTTCAAGCCCGTAGCCCACCCGACGGGGTTCCCGTTCTGTGACCTGCAAGGTCATGGGCAAAAGGGTCCCGTCAAGCTCTTCACCTTCGATCAGGGTAACCGATGCAAATGCACCCGTGCGGCGTAAACGGTCGGCAACATTTTCTTCGGTTACTGGGGTAAAAACCTCACCCTCGGGATACCCGATGATCCTGCGAATAGCTTCTTCCCGGACGTCTTCGTTGCCGGAAACCGTCAGCGGACCAAAGGACACTCTGGGACCCGGATCAATTCCGATAGCAACATCCAGTGTCCGCTCATCGTGACGGGCGATGATGTGTTGGCTTTCCGGTGTGGCTTTGGCATGCCCGTATTCGCGCCATGCGTCGACAGAGGCTCCCACCGCATCACGGATAGTACCTGAACGGGCGGTCGATCCTTGCATGAACCCCTCTGGCAATTGGGTGCCTTGGGCCAGTGGTCCGATCCCCGTCTGTCCGAATACAAACCGCCCCCCCGGGGCGACGGAAATTGTAACAGCCTCAACGTTCTCAGGCGCATCAAGCGGTGCGAGTCCTGCTGCCTCAACGCCGTCGATCCGTATGGACACTGACCCACCATAGTAGCCTTCGGAATAAAGCGCGGTCAAAAGCCTGCGGTAATCGGCCCGCGCCGCTGCGACCACGTCCTGCGCACTGGGCGTTCCTTCACTGTCACGAATGAGTGTCGCTGTTAGTGATGCCGACCTGAGGATGGGTTTCAGCGCATCGTCACTGACATCAAGTGTGAGCTCTTGCGCACATACCGGCGCTGTCGCACCGAAAAGGAAAACGCATGCCTTCAGAAAGGTCTTTGTCGACATTTGTCGTCCTGTTGCTCAGCCCTGCGCTCTTGTCGCGCACTCTTGCGTCCACCCTAGCCAATCTCTGTAGGAAGTTGAATTCCACATTCGGTTGATCGGCGGAGTTTTACTCCCTTCGGATACCTAGTCTGTTTCGCTCTGTTGCCCAGACCTCTTGCCTGCTATTCGGGTGGACCGGAGAGAAAAATGCCCCAAAGCCCCAGTCGCAAATCCATTGGTTCAAAACGTAATCCTGAAACGCAAAAGGCCGTCCGCGCCGCCTGCAAGGCCGTGTTGTCTGAACGCGGTCTGTCTGGGTTTTCAGTAGAGGCAGTTGCCAAACGCGCCCGCGCAGGCAAACCCACGATCTATAAATGGTGGGGTGGACGGGCAGGGCTCTTGCTTGATCTCTACCGTGAAAACGAACCTGACCGTCTTTTCCCGAACACCGGATCACTAAGAGAAGACATCGCCGGTTTCCTTCTGAACCTCATGGATCACTGGCAATCCGGCGCGGGCGACGTGTTCCGCGCTGTCATCGCTGAGGCCCAACAGGACAAAGACGCCCTTGCCGCGCTTGACAGGTTCCTTACTGATCGGTCCGAAGTCATCGGCGCGATGGTGGAAAAAGCCGTCAAACGGGGTGAGGCTTCAACAGCGGCAGACCCGCTCCTTGTCGCTGAATTGCTATCCGGACTGGCGTTGCAACGCTTGCTGTCGGGGCGTGAAATGTCGGTCAAGGATGCAGGTGTGATTACCGACCACGTTCTTGACGGTGTGCTGATCTAGGCAAACGGATCGTCGGGATAGCCGACGCCCGCGAGATAGAGCCCTTCCGGCGGACAGACCGGCCCGCAAGCTGCGCGGTCCTTTGCTTCTAACGCCTCGGTCACGTCCTCGGGCGTCCACGCACCTGCGCCGACCCGTTCCAACGTCCCAACAAAGGACCGCACCTGATTGTGCAGAAACGACCGTGCCCGAACGTGGAAATGGAATTCCTGTCCACTCTCGCGGGGCACTTCAACCACCCGCAGTTCGTCCAGAGTTTTCACCGGACTATCCGCCTGACACATGGTTGACCGGAACGTCGTGAAATCATGCCGACCAAGAAGCCGATCAGCACCGTCCTGCATGCGTGTGCCATCCAGTTGGTGTTTGACCTGCCAAACAAGCCCCGCCTCATGCGTCAACGGTGCCCGTCGGCACACCAGCCGGAACAGATACCGACGCTCTACCGCTGAAAAACGCGCGTGCCAGTCGTCAGCGACCCGTTCTGCCCGAACGATCGCGACGGGCTGAGGCTTCAGATGGAAATTCAACGCCTCGGACAAGCGGAACGGATCCCAGTCCTTTTCCATGTCGCAATGGGCTACCTGATGGGTCGCGTGAACCCCTGCATCGGTCCGGCCAGCGGCTGCAATCGTATGGTCCCGCGGCTCCAGCCGTGCCAGCGCCGCCTCGATTGCCCCCTGAACAGAAGGCTGATCGGCTTGCCTCTGCCAACCGGCAAAGGGTTTCCCATGATATTCGACCTGAAGAGCATAACGTGGCATGACCGCTCCGATAGGCCGCACCACTTCGAAAATCAATCCCGCGCTCCCAGTCTTTGTGCTCAAAGTATCCCGGGGTGAATGGGCTGCAAGCCCAGAGGGGCAGCGCCCCGTCGCCACGTATGGAAACCTCCCCCTACACATAAGCCCCCAGACTGCTTATCTATTCCGCAACACCATCAGGAGACTACGCGTGGTTCTTTCCACATTGGCAGATAGCGTGGCCCGCGGGCTGGAAACCGCTGCGGAGACCGTCACTGCACCTTTTTCGGATCCGGTGATCCGTCTTGGCGTCACAGGGCTCAGCCGCGCTGGCAAGACTGTTTTCATCACGTCCCTTATTGCGAACCTGCAAAATCGCGGGCGGATGCCGCAGTTTGTACCAGCGTCCTCAGGCGCGATCCGCAATGCCTATCTCCAGCCGCAGCCGGACGATACTGTCGCGCGGTTTCCTTACGAGGATCACCTTGCGCGTCTCACCGCCCCGCAACCAAGCTGGCCGGATGGCACCCGTCGTGTCTCCGAACTTCGATTGTCGTTTCGTGTTCAGCCCACGGGGTTTCTTTCCGGTTTGACGGGAGTGCGAACCGTTCACCTCGATATTGTCGACTATCCGGGGGAGTGGCTGCTCGATCTTGGCCTCCTCGATAAATCCTATGCGGAGTGGAGCGCAGAGACCCTTGAGCGGATGTCCAAGCGCCCGATGGCAGAGGAGTGTTTGACTGTCCTCAACACCTTCGACGCAACGAAGGCTTTTGATGAACCGTTGGCGCAGTCCGCCGCGACCCCTTTTGCAGCTTATCTGAACGCCGCCAGAGAGGCCGGATATTCCGACCTGTCTCCGGGGCGGTTCCTGCTTCCCGGTGATCTGGAAGGATCTCCGGTGCTGACCTTTGCGCCGTTGCCGCATGTGGTCAAACCACCACGCGGGTCGCTTTATCGCGAATTCGAACGTCGGTTCGAGGCGTATAAAAAGCAGGTGGTCAAACCCTTCTTTCGCGATCATTTCGCACGGATTGACCGGCAGATTGTCCTCGTCGATGTGCTCGGCGCGATCCACAACGGCCCGCAAGCAGTTGAGGATTTGCGCACCGCGATGAGCGATATTCTCTCGGCCTTCCGGCCTGGTCGGAATGCGTGGCTGACACGTCTTCTCGGTGGACGGCGGGTGGATCGTATCCTCTTTGCTGCGACCAAGGCGGATCACCTCCACCATCACCAACACGCCAAATTGACCGCAATCACCGAAGCACTTTTGCATGATGCCAAAGAACGTGCGTCTTTTGCCGGCGCCGAAACCGCTGCGATGTCCATCGCAGCACTGCGGACCACGACCGAGGACAGCGTCGACCACAACGGAACGACGCTTGATGTGGTTCGTGGACGGTTGGACGACGGGGGCAAACAGGCGGCCTTTTACCCCGGTGATCTACCCGAAGATCCTGCGCATCTTTTGTCCCCCGCACGATCAGGAGCAGAGAAATGGCTCGACCGCGACTATTCGGTGATGGATTTCGCACCTGCTCCGCTGACGCTCCGCGCTGGTGACGGGCCACCGCATATCCGGCTTGACCGTGCTGCCCAATTCCTGATCGGAGATCGCTTATGACCAACCCATCCAAAGGTCCGGTTCTGATCGACCTTGATGAACCGCTCCCCGATCCGTCCGAAGCCGCGCCGATCGAGGACAGCCCGTTTGCAGACGCGCCCGTTGCGATGCAGCAACTTGCGGCGCTCTCTGCGCGAAAATCATCGCGGCTGTCAAAATGGTTCTGGTCTGTACTGGTTTCGCTTTTGGGTTTTGTCGTGTCACTCGCCGCGTGGGACTATGTGAACCGATTGGTTGAACGCTCGCCGGTCCTCGGGTTGATTGTCACGGTTTTGTTGGGGCTGTTCGTCCTGATCGCTGCCCTGATCGCTCTGCGGGAGCTAGCGGCTTTCGGACGGCTCCGGCGGCTCGATCACCTGCACAAGGCCGCAAACGAAGCGACAGCGAGCGGTGATCTGGGGCAGGCGAAGCGGGTCGTGTCCGAACTGCAAGGCCTCTATGCCAAACGCCCCGATCTGGAATGGGGACTCAAACGGGTATCCGAACGGCAAAACGATATTTTTGACGCGGACGGGCTGCTATCGCTGGTTGAACGCGAAGTGATTGCTCCACTTGATGCCCGTGCCGTGGCCGAGGTCGAAGCGGCAGCGCGTCAGGTTGCTACTGTGACGGCGATTGTTCCGCTCGCGCTGGCCGACGTTTTTGCCGCACTGACTGCAAATCTTCGGATGATCCGGCGGATTGCCGAGATTTACGGTGGCCGCTCTGGTGTCATGGGAAGCTGGCGTCTGACCCGCACAGTGCTTTCGCATCTGGTGGCGACCGGAGCGGTTGCCGTCGGTGATGATCTGATCGGGACACTTGCGGGGGGCGGTGCGCTCTCAAAGCTCTCCCGCCGTTTTGGCGAGGGTGTCATCAACGGTGGCCTGACCGCGCGCGTTGGCGTCGCCGCGCTTGAGGTCTGCCGTCCGATGCCGTGGGTGGCTGTGTCAAAACCGTCGGTAGCAGCATTGGTCAGCCGCGCACTGGCCGGTCTGTTCGGACGGTCAAAGCAGGACATTTGATCGGAATTGGCTTGCGCAAATTCCGACGCCTTTGGCGAGAGTATTTTCGGAAAGATGAAAGAGTGGTCCTAGACTCGGACGCGGGGAGCGCCGATATTAGCGGCTATGAGTCTGCCTCCTGGATTTTTGGATGAACTACGTGGTCGCCTGTCGCTTGCACAGGTTGTCGGCCGCAAAGTCATGTGGGATAGCCGCAAATCCAATCAGGGTAAGGGCGACATGTGGGCGCCATGCCCTTTCCATCAGGAAAAAAGCGCCTCTTTTCATGTGGATGACCGAAAAGGTTACTATTACTGCTTTGGTTGTCATGCCAAAGGGGATGCGATTTCCTTTGTTCGCGAAACCGAGAATGTAGGCTTTATGGAAGCCGTCGAAATCCTTGCCAGAGAAGCAGGATTGCCGATGCCGGAACGTGATCCGCAGGCGCAGGTCAAGGCAGACAGACGGAGCCAGCTCGCGGATGTGATGGAAGAGGCGGTAAAGTTTTTCCGCCTGCAATTGCGAACCGGCGTTGCTGCCGACGCGCGGGCCTATCTGGCAAAACGCGGGTTGTCCGAGGCGGCGCAGGACCGATGGGAAATCGGCTTTGCTCCGGCGGGATGGCAAAACCTGTATGATGCGTTGATTGCAAAGGGAATTGCCGAAGATCTGATCCTTGGTGCCGGGCTCGCAAAGCCGTCTGACAAGGGCAAACGGCCCTATGACGTGTTCCGCAACCGGATCACGTTTCCGATCCGTGACGCACGAGGGCGGGCGATTGCCTTTGGCGGACGGGCGATGGACCCGAGTGATAACGCGAAATACCTGAACAGTCCTGAAACTGAGCTGTTCGATAAGGGTAGAAACCTGTTCAACATTCGCAATGCACGTGAGGCGTCAGGCAAGGGCCAGCAACTTATCGTTGCCGAAGGCTATATGGATGTGATCGCGCTATCCGAGGCCGGATTTGGTGCGGCTGTGGCGCCGCTAGGTACTGCGGTGACAGAGACACAGCTGCAACTGCTTTGGCGGATGTCTGATGAACCGGTTGTCGCGCTGGACGGTGATTCCGCAGGTATTCGTGCCGCAATGCGTGTGGTCGATCTGGCTTTGCCTTTGATCGAAGCGGGAAAATCGCTCCGTTTTGCGATAATGCCCGCTGGCTTGGACCCCGATGATCTGATCCGCGAAAAGGGACCAGACGCCGTGTCCACGGTTTTGGAGAAGGCAATGCCGATGGTGCGTCTTCTTTGGCAGCGAGAAACCGAAGGTAAGGTGTTTGATAGTCCTGAACGTCGTGCCGCGCTGGACAAGGTCCTACGTGAAAAGATCAAACTGGTCCGGGACCCGTCGCTTCGACGACACTACGGCGATGCCATTCAGGAAATGCGGCAGGAGTTGTTCGGAACCAGCCGCAGACAGGAATTTCGTCCGCGCACGGCTTGGGTGCCACGTGGGAAAAACGCTCTCGCTCCAGCGCAGAAATCGACAATCCGGTCCGCGTTGGTTGCAGGAGACGGGCGTGAAGATGTTCTTCGTGAAGCTGTCATTCTTGCCATTTTGGTCCTCAATCCGGCCGAAGTGGTGGCGTTTGAAGCCCATTTGGAAAGAATGGAGTGCCGTGATGGAAATCATGCCAGGATACGTGACGCCATCCTGAAATTCGCAGGCGAAGATGATCTGCGGGACCGGATTGATGACGAAATCGGCACTGCTGCCCTTGAAACACTCCTGTCGGAGCGCCATGTGGCAATCACGCCTGCCATTCGCCGTGCCGGGGATGGAGAGCTTGCCTATAACTCCTTGAAGGAAGAATTTGCCAAGTTGGAAGCCCGTAGGGGACTCGAAGAGGAATTGGCAGAGGCCCGACAGGAAATCGAGGAAGCTGAAGGCGAAGAACACGGGATCACCTGGCGTTTGGGCGTGTCCGCCGTCGCCGTCGATCCGACAACCCGACACGACGTAGAAGACACTACGGAAATGGTAATTGCCGACAACGGACTGGCTTTGAACAAGGGCGAAAGCGAAGACCTGAGAAAGCTTGTAGAAACGCTTGATCCGTCAAAGGGTGGTCGAAAAACACATCGTTAACGCCAAATGGGCAAAAAACCTCTTAGCAGAGGTTGCGAATCACTCTGCGAACCCTTTGATTCGATCTAACCGAATCAGCCGCCCGTGCTGAATCCCTGAGGAGCATTTAATGGCCGCCAAAGATAACGACGACGCGAAGTCAGACGTAAAAGACGACGACGACGTTTCCATGGATGTAAGTCAGACTGCGGTCAAACGCATGATCGCAGAAGCCCGTGAACGGGGCTACATCACCTACGATCAACTGAACGCGGTTATGCCCCCTGACCAAGTGTCGTCGGACCAGATCGAAGACGTTATGTCGATGCTGTCCGAAATGGGCATTCAGGTCACTGAGGAAGAAGAATCCGAAGAGACCGAAGAGAACAAAGGCTCTACCGATCTGGTTGCTGCCAGCGGAAACCGCGAGGTTGCCCTTTCCAGCGGTGAAACCGAAAAGCTCGACCGTACCGATGACCCGGTTCGCATGTACCTGCGCGAAATGGGCAGCGTTGAACTGCTGAGCCGTGAAGGCGAGATTGCGATCGCCAAACGGATCGAGGCGGGACGGAATACGATGATCCTCGGGCTTTGTGAGAGCCCGCTCACGTTCCAAGCTATTACCATTTGGCGTGACGAACTTCTGTCCGAAGACATTCTGCTGCGTGACGTGATCGATTTGGAAACCACGTTCGGCAACCAGATGGACGGCGACGAGGAAGAAGAAACTGTCGTCGATACTTCGGGAGCTGCTGCTGCGGCACCTGCGAAGGAAAAAGAGCAAGAACTCGATGCGGACGGAAATCCGATCCGTAACGACGATGATGACGATGAAGACGAACAGGCCAACATGTCCTTGGCCGCGATGGAAACCGCGCTAAAACCGCGTGTTCTGGAAACGCTCGAAATCATTGCTCGTGATTTTGCGACGCTGTCTGACATGCAAGACGCCCGTATGTCGGCGACCTTGAACGAAGACGGCACATTTACGGACGCAGAAGAAGAAACCTACCAGAAACTCCGCGCGGAAATCGTGGAACTGGTGAACTCTCTTCACCTGCACAACAACCGTATCGAAGCCCTGATTGACCAGCTCTACGGCATCAACCGCCGGATCATGTCGATTGACTCCAGCATGGTGAAACTGGCTGACCAGGCCCGCCTGAACCGTCGCGAGTTTATCGAAGCATATCGCGGTGCCGAACTTGACCCGACATGGATGGACCGTATGTCCGAGAAATCCGGACGTGGTTGGCAAATGTTCTGCGAAAAATTCGCTGACAAGGTTGATGAGCTGCGCACCGAAATGGCGCAGGTCGGTCAGTACGTTGGTGTGGATATCAGCGAATTCCGTCGCATCGTCCAGCAGGTCCAGAAGGGTGAAAAAGAAGCCCGTCAGGCCAAGAAAGAAATGGTCGAGGCGAACCTGCGGCTCGTTATTTCCATCGCCAAGAAATACACCAACCGTGGTCTTCAGTTCCTTGACCTCATTCAGGAAGGTAACATCGGCCTGATGAAGGCGGTCGATAAATTCGAATACCGCCGTGGTTACAAATTCTCGACCTACGCGACGTGGTGGATCCGTCAGGCGATCACCCGTTCTATTGCGGACCAGGCTCGTACGATCCGTATTCCGGTTCACATGATCGAAACGATCAACAAACTGATTCGAACCTCCCGCTATCTGGTCCAGGAGCAGGGGCGCGAACCCACGCCGGAAGAAATTGCCGAAAAAATGGAGATCCCTCTCGATAAAGTCCGCAAGGTACTCAAAATCGCCCGGGAACCGATTTCCCTGGAAACGCCAATTGGCGAAGAAGAAGACAGCCAGCTTGGCGATTTCATCGAAGACAAAAACGCGATCCTACCGCTGGATTCCGCTATTCAGGAAAACCTGAAGGAAACCACGACCCGCGTTCTTGCGTCGCTCACCCCGCGTGAAGAACGTGTCCTGCGGATGCGTTTCGGCATCGGCATGAACACCGACCACACTCTCGAAGAGGTCGGCCAGCAGTTCAGCGTGACCCGCGAACGTATCCGTCAGATCGAAGCGAAAGCTCTGCGGAAGCTCAAACACCCGAGCCGGTCCCGCAAACTTCGTTCCTTCTTGGATCAATAATGATTGGGCGCCCTGCGGGGCGCCTTTTTCGTATCGGAGGTGTGCATGATCGGAGGCTTACTGCTTATTGCGTTGGGCGTCCTTGGCTATATGCAGGTGACGCCTTGGATCATCCTGCCTTTTGCCGCTGTGTTCATTGCGATCTGTAGCATCGGGCTCAGATCGTTTGATCGTCGTGCATGGGTGATGAGCGCGCTCCGTGTCGCGCTCACCGTTGTTGCTTATGCCTTCGGGGTCTGGGCCGGAACGATGGTCTGACAGCAAGGGCATCACACCTGTTCTCCGGCCAAAGCGGTGCGATTGGTTTCCACGTTCGGTAGCGTCGCATAGCTTATCGGGAACGTCTGATGGTGTCCGGCACTCTCCTGAAACCCAAAAATAGCGTTTCACGATTGCTCCACCCGACCCGTTTTCACGGGGCAGGCAAAGCAGTTGGAACCTAGTTGGCAGGAGTCCACATTGGGTTGCCAGACGCGGTGTCGGCCACTTCCGATTGCAACACATCCCAATGTTCGACGATCTTGCCGTCCACTACACGGAACATATCTACGCCAACCATCGGTGTCGGGCCAAAGCCTTCGACCCTGAAATGGACGGCGACCAGGCCTTGTTCCTCATCGGCAATGACATTGCCGATCTGGTAGTTCATGCCACCCGGACTGTTAGCAATAAAACCGCGCAGTGTGTCCAACCCGTTGGGGAACATCGGATTGTGCTGAATGTACTCTTCCGAGAACAGACGTTCGACTGCATCCAGATCGGGTGTGACGAAGACAGCATTCAGGCCTTCGGTGACGATTTGGCGAGCGGTCTCGGCATGCGCGAATACCGGGGCAGATAGCAGCGCTGCTGCTAAGATCAGGCGTTTCATGGATGGTTATCCTTATACGTTTTCCAGAACAGTTTTCAGCGTTTCCGCCAGCGGAGTGGTCGGGCGACCGATCAGGCTCGACAGGGTTTTGCTGTCGTTGAACAGATGGCCATTGGCCGCGTTGGCGTCACTATCTGCCAGAATAGCTGCGAACCCTTCGGGAAGGCCTGCACCTACCAATGCCGCTGTAAATGCGTCTTTGGGCATGTTGGTGTAGCTCACCGGTTTGCCTGATGCCTCAGTTACCAGTGCAGCAAAGTCCGAGAGGGTGAACGCGTCGTCACCTGCAAGCTCCAGAACTTCACCATCGTGACCACCTTTCAGGACGATAGCAGCGGCTTCGGCATAGTCTTGACGAGACGCGGTCGAGAATTTGCCGTCTTCGGCAGCGCCGAAGTGTTGGCCGAGTGTGATGTCTTGCTGCACGCCCATCGTGATGTTTTCTGAATACCAGCCGTTGCGCAGGATCGTGTGTGCGATACCGGAAGATGCGAGGATTTCTTCGGTGGCCTTGTGTTCTTCAGCAAGTGCCATCGGTGTCGTACCCGCCCGAAGGAGTGAGGTATACGCGATAAAGCTGACACCTGTTTCTTTCGCAGCGCTGATAACGTTGCTGTGTTGGCTGAGACGTTGTCCGATCATACTGCTTGAGATCAGCAAAAGCCGATCGATCCCGTCAAAGGCGGCGGTCAGAGTATCCGGTTTGTCATAGTCACCAAGCCGGGTTTCGATGCCTTGAGCGGTATATGCGGCTGACTGTTCGTCGGTGCGTACCAGTGCAACGATGTCTTCTTTCGCAACGAGGGTTTGCAGATGGGCAATGACGAGTTGGCCGAGTTGGCCGGAAGCGCCAGTAACGAGGTACTTGGTCATTTGTTTTGTCCTTAAGTCTAGAATCGGATATAGGTCTCTTTTAGAGACTGAATAAAGCTGCCGTAAGGAGGCAGTTTTTCGTACCCAGGTAACAAAAAGGGAACCGACATGAGGGACATTCCACAAACGCGCCTTGCCCAGTGGGAAGCGCAGGGGTTCAGCCCGAACAATTGTCCGGTGAGGACAATCCTGGATCACGTGGCGGCAAAATGGACGTTGTTGGTTCTGCTCGAACTGCAAAGCGGGGCGAAACGGTTCAATGCTCTTGGTCGCGCTTTGCCTGACATTTCCAAGCGGATGCTGACGCAAAGCGTGCGCGAACTTGAACGCGACGGGCTTGTCCGGCGGGAGGTCTTTGATACCAAACCGCCAAGCGTTGAATATTCGCTCACCGAATTGGGACATTCGTTAATGGAGCCGCTGGGCGGTTTGGTCGATTGGGCAGAAGACAAGAAAGACGCTATTTTTGCGGCCCGAGGGGCATTTGAGGACTAAGGGGCGTTTTCAGGAAAAGTAAGCAACTTTTGTAGCTGTCCGTTATAGGTAGAGTATCCAGATACGGAGCGCCGCAATGCATCAAATGTTCAATATCGCTACGAACGGACAAGGCCTCTATGAATTCACGGCAAATGTTGTTCGTTGGACTCATGGCCACGGGGACGGATTGCTGACGCTCTTTGTGCAGCACACGTCTTGTTCGCTTCTTATTCAGGAGAACGCTGATGCTGAGGTCAAAACGGATTTGACGGCGTACTTGGGCCGGCTTGTTCCTCCGACGACCGATCCGTCAATGGCGTATCTGCGGCACACGTATGAGGGGCCCGACGACATGCCTGCGCATATCAAAGCGGCGTTGTTGCCGGTTTCAGTTTCGATCCCCGTTGTTGCGGGGCGGCCGGTTCTTGGGGCGTGGCAGGGGATATATCTGTTCGAACATCGGGACGCCCCACATCAGAGGCACGTGGTTGGAATGCTTCTGACTGAATCCTGATAGCCACATCATCTGGTGTTACAAAATTGACTCTACCAAAATATAGGAGCCGGTCCTATAGTGCCTGTGGATAACCAGGGGAAAACTCTGGACAGGCGGTGAGAGGACAGGCCCATGCGTTGCCCGTTTTGTGGAAACGTTGACACACAAGTAAAAGACAGCAGACCGGCAGAGGATCATGTTGCGATCCGCCGCCGGAGATTTTGCCCTGCCTGTGGCGGGCGCTTTACGACCTACGAACGGGTACAGCTACGGGATCTGGTGGTGATCAAATCGAACGGTCGCCGTGAGGATTTCGATCGCGATAAGCTCGAACGGTCGATCCGTATTGCCCTGCAAAAACGTCCGGTCGAGCCGGAGCGGATGGATCAGATGATCTCGGGCATTGTGCGGCGGTTGGAGAGCATGGGCGAAACGGATATTTCGTCCAAGGTCATCGGTGAAATTGTGATGGAAAGCCTCGCCCGGATTGATACCGTGGCGTATGTGCGCTTTGCCAGTGTTTACAAGAACTTCCAAGCAGCGGACGATTTCGATAAGTTCATTGATGAACTGAGACCTGACGCCCAGCCTGAAAAGTGATCACACACCAAGACGATGTACGGTTTATGCGCCTCGCGCTGTCCCTTGGGCGGCGCGGGATGGGGCGTGTCTGGCCGAACCCTGCGGTGGGGTGTGTCATCGTTCGTGACGGTGTGATCGTCGGGCGTGGACGGACGGCGGACGGCGGACGCCCGCACGCAGAAACCGAAGCATTGACCCAAGCAGGCGCCAAGGCCGAGGGCGCGACGGCCTATGTCACGCTGGAACCCTGCGCCCATCATGGAAAAACGCCACCCTGTGCAGAGGCTTTGGTCACGGCCAAAGTGGCGCGGGTGGTGGTGGCCTGCACGGACCCTGATCCTCGGGTGGCTGGCCGCGGGTTGGAGATTTTGCGGGCTGCGGGGATCATTGTGGAAACCGGTGTGTGCGAGCCCGAGGCCGCACGCGATCACGCAGGTTTCTTTTCCCGCGTGACAGAGAACCGACCTTGGGTGACGTTGAAGCTTGCCTGTACGCTCGACGGGCGGATTGCCACGGCAACAGGCGAAAGCAAATGGATTACGGGGCCGGACGCACGACGGATGGTTCACGCGCAGCGGGCACGACATGACGCGGTCATGGTTGGCGCTGGAACCGTGCGGGCCGATGATCCGTCTTTGACAGTGCGGGACATGGGCGTCGATCGGCAGCCGGTGCGCGTGGTCGTGTCGCGGCGGTTGGATCTGCCCGAAGACTGCATCCTGACGCGGACGGCACGGGAAATTCCGGTGTTTCTATGCCACGGAAAGGACGCGAAATCGCGGATCGATCCTTGGGCCAACGCGGGTGTGACTTGCTTGCCGTGTGATGTGGATCAGGGACAGATTTCCATAGCTTCGGCCCTGAGCGAACTGGCCGAGGCTGGCTTGACCCGTGTGTTCTGCGAAGGCGGTGGATCGCTCGCCGCGTCACTATTGCTGGCGGATGTCGTGGACGAGCTGATTGTTTTCTCTGCGGGCATGGGGATCGGTGCCGAAGGTATGCCAGCATTGGCGGCGATGGGCATCGACACGCTCTCTGATGCACCGCGTTTCCAACTTGGCGAAGTGACCCAAGTTGGTGCGGACGTCATGAGCCGCTGGCAACGACGCTAACGCCAGAGGTGGGCGTAGCTCGCCAATATTCCCTGTAGTTTTGACAACAACCTGAGGCGCGGTGGGGCATCAGGTATTTCTGCGTTTTCGATCCGGTCGAGGATGACTTCAACAGGGCAGGGACGCCCCGTGACAGGATCGAAATAGCGGGGATAGTCAATCAGGCAGGCATGGACGAGCGTTTCCAGATCGGGTGTGGCCGCGCGACGGGGGATCGGCATTCCACGATCCTGCGTCAGGCCCCATCCCGCATAGAACGGCTGTCCAAAGGTGACGACACGTTTGTCACGCAAAAGCGCCTCGAACCCGAGGGTGGAGGTCATGGTCCAGACCTCATCTACCGCGTTGATCGCCGCGATGCTGTCCACATTTGTCAGGACCGCATCGGCAATGTCATCTGCGTCAGGTACCGTTCCGATGCGCAGTCCTGCCTCAACATCAGGGTGGGGTTTATACAGGATTGCAGCAGCGGGGTTTGCTTTGCGGACCGCTTCGAGGAGTGCGCGGTTAGAGGTCACAGTATCTGCACCTAGCCGGATCGAAGCGTCATCCTCAACCTGACCGGGGACCAAAATACGGCGGCCAGCAGGCAAGCCACACGGCATTGCCCCGCCCGTGAGGTTGTATTTTGAAAACCCACCTTTCGTCAGTCGTTTGATGAGCTGTTCCGCGCGCGTCCTGTCTTGTGATGTCAGGGTGGAAGCATTGATCAACGCCTCGAGCCGCGATGGGCGGGTCGGATCGTAGTAGATGCCCTGATCGTCAAGAACGAGGCTGAGAGGTGGCGTCAGTTCTGCACCCAACCCGCGGGACCGGATAAATCCGTCCTCCACCCGTACCGCGCCAGCAGCATCCAGTGCCGGAGTTGTCTTGCTTGCCCAAACCATCAAAGGTCGGTCGGTTGATTGTGCTTTGCCTACCGGATTTCTGTCGTTGAAAATCAGGGGAGTATGGAGCCCGAACGCGTTTTGCAGCGGCCCGCGTTTCCAAAGGCGCATTCCAGCGGCAACCCAGCCGCGCCCGTCCTCACGGAAACAGCGCGCTTCGGCTTCGAGTGTTGATACGGCCTCTTCAAATGAGCAGAGCCGATCTTGGTACGGGTTATACCACGCGGGATACAGGATCATTGCCGCCGCAAAAAGCTGCGCTCGCGTGAGGTTGCGTTGCCTGCGGGCAAGCGGATTGCGGTCTTGGGTCAGCCCCCAACCGGCATAGAACGGCGCCCAAAGACATGCGGATTGTGACCTGCAAGGATCGCTTCGAACCCGAACTGGGAAGAAATGGTATAGACAGCAACTGCCCCTTCAAGAAGGTCCCAAGGTGATACGCGATCGGTGAAAAATTCGATCCGGTCGGTGAGATCTTTGTCCTTGAAATATCCGTTCCGATGACCGGCCAAAGTTTCGGGGTGGCTTTTGATCAGGATGCGCGCACCGGGGTTTTCTTCGCTGGCGAGGAACAGCATTTCGCGGAAACTGTTGCGATTGGCGCGGCTGGCGGTGACGCTTGCGTCGCCTTCGGTTTGGTCGATGACAAGCACATAACCCGGTTCGGGGCAGGGCATAGTCGGGTCGAAATCATTGTACTTCGACAGATGCGACCGTTTGAGCCGCTCGATCCCTGATTTGGCACGGTTCAACAGGGCAGCATCATCCAAAGGGTGTTCTTTGAGGATTTGCTCTAACCGAGACGGCCGCTCGGGATCGAAATGCACGCCCATATCATCGAGAACCAGTCCGAGCGGAGGCTCACCGTCGCGCCCCGGCCGGATGGATCGCAGAAAAGCGTCTTCAACCCGCAGGATTGGCGCGTCGCGACGGGCGGCGACGGCTTCGCCACGCGGTGCTGTCGGGCTTTGCCCCCAGACGCCAACCATATCGTCACCCGAAGGTGCGCCAAGCCGAATGTCATAACCGCAGAGGTCAAGAATACGCCGCACCCGTTTCTGGGTGAGAAATCCGCCATTGTAGACGAAAAGCCGCCGCAAGGTGTCCCCTGCGGCGGTGGGTGTCCATTCGGGCGCGTGCATTACTGGAACGCAGAGCGCGCAGTATTTGCCGCCGTGAGCGAACCGGTTGCTGCCGCGATGGCCTTGTTGAACTGAACGAACGGCGCTTCGGTGACGTAGACTGTATCGCCGTCACGGACCGCGAAGTCACGTGCCATGAACATGCCGTTGGGTTGCGTCAGGTCCAAAACGTAGATCACACGCTGTGTTCCGATGAGGTCATTGCGCGCCATGAGTTGGTTTGCGATTTCAGCGGGTTCATTGCGGAAGACAAAGACGCCAGTGGGGTCTGCGGCGTTGCTCGACAGTCCGCCGACGGTGGCAAGCGCTTCGATTGCAGAGATGGTTTTGCTTTCGAATGGAACGCGGTTTTGGGCGCCGGTTGCCCCCAAGGCGGTAAATGTCCGGCTGTCTTCCTGAACATAGATTTTGTCGCCAGCGCGCAGTGCGATGTCTGCGGCAGGATGGTCGAACAGGTCTTCGTACCAGATGGTGCTGGACGTTTCGCCGCGAACAACAGTGATCTGGGCGATTTCCGGTTGGATGGCGACACCACCAGCGGCGGCCAACATCGACGAAAGCGTCCGCGTCGGACGTTCGATCGGGTAGACGCCCTGACCTGCAATCTCACCAGAGACCGAAACCGTCGCACCGTCACCGGCAAGTCGGCGAACTTGGATTTGCGGATCGGGGGTCTGTTCTGCCAGCTTATCGGTGATGATCTGCCGCAGGCGTTCCGGAGAGTTTCCGGCTGCACGGATGCGGCCAGCGTATGGTATAAAGATCGAACCGGAGCCATCGACCTGAACTTCGTTCAAGACGGTGGCGGGCTGACCTTGAGGAACAAGGAGGCCGTTTTCGACGTTTTCCCAGATCGTGATGCTGAGTGTGTCACCAGCATGGATCGTGTCAGATCCGAGAATGGCGGCATTTTCCAGAGACGCCGCAAACCCGAGGGCAGGAGAAACACTGGCAATACGGTTTACGCGGTCGTCTACGATCAAGACAAAGGCATCGCCTTCGCGCATGACAGAGCCCGCGAAAATTTCGGATTTATTCGGGCCGGTTCGTGGTAATCCACACGAACCGAGCATCGTCAATGCGGCAAGAACTGCCGCACCTCGGGCAAGGCGCAAACTCAAAGAAGTCACTGCTCGGTCTCCTCGACCTGTTATTATTCTGCCTCAGATTTTTCCGGTAAATTACCGGACTCCGAAGGAAAAATCCAGCAAAAGCCTGCGTCATCAGAGATGTGTTGTATACGCGTCGCGTCGTTCGGAGCTTCCCACTAGGTTTAGTGGTGTCTAGCTGATGATCCGCAAGGATTGTCTTGGGGCAATCTTACCCGATCTTAGGGCGTCGTAAGGATCATCATCCTCAAGCATCATATCCACGACCTGTCTAAGCAGTTGCCGGCGTCCGCGGGCAGAATAAAACCCGCCGGGAATTTGGCTCGTCTCAAGCAAAAACTGACGGTAGTCGCGGTAAGCACGATTATCTGGGCGACCCGGCTGGGCGAAGAAGTCTGCCAAAGGAAGCGTGGAGACAAATTCGGGTTTGTCATACACGGCCGCACCGAACACCTTGAGAGGGATCGACCGCCAAAGAACCTGTTGAGCAGCGGTTGAATTCACCGTTACTGCGGTACGTGCGGAATCCAGAAGTCGTGCCAGTTTGCCACCGCGAATGTAGTGAATCCGGTCGGCGACACCCATCTCTTGTGCGATGCGTTTGATATTGGCTCGTGTTGGAGAACGGTCGTTTTCCAAGGGGTGCGCTTTGAACACGAGGTGATGATGTGGCGCGGCCCCCTTGGCAAAGCCATCGATGACGACTTCGATAAAGTCTTCCATCTTGTCGAAGGGCGAATGGCGCAAAAAGCTGGCATCGTGTTCGAGTTGTAGCAAAACAAGGTGATAGGGGAATCCGCCAAAACGAACCCGCGTGGTTGCGATCATCCGGTTCAGGGCAATCACGGGCATCAATAGAAGGCGTTTGGTGTAAAGCGCAGCCTCTACTGCGACGGTAAGTTCACGGTGCGGGCGGAAATTCCGGAACTCCCTGTTCCGGAACATCACGAACCAATGGTAGAGCGCGCCGTAAAAGACATGCTGGCGCATGTCGCCCCAATGGGCGGGCGGCTCTGGTACGTCGAGGTCCGAGCGTTCAAGAGCCTCGCGCATCTGGTCGATAGACATGTCCATCAGTCGGGAGTTGCCGTTGGTGCCTCCTCGTTCGTAGGTGACCCAATAGGGGCGCATGTAGCCTTCTTCAAAGACATGCACGGTGAGGCCAAGCTTGCGGGCAATTTCGATCGCCGTTTCATGGATCGGGCGAGTGTCGCCATATAGCACGAGATCGGTGACTTGGTAGTCTTCGACAAGAGAACAAAAGGTTTCCGGCCAGTCTTCGGGTGATCCAGTGTAGGGAAGAAAACCCTTGTCAGAGAAGGAGAACGCACGATCCCCGGCGTTGAACCCGACGCGCCAGACCTTGGCCCCCGCAGTGCGGAGCATTTGCCCCAAGCGGTGGAAAAACGGCCCATGCGGCCCCTGCAATAGCAGGAAGTGTCTGTTCTGTTGTCGCGTCACTTGTCGAACGATTACTCTAAATGCGTTTTCCCTTTGTAGCCTTATCTTGGGGCAGAAATAAGGCCCAATTTTTTGGTCAAATTCCCCGTAGCACTGCCCGAGTAGCGGAGGTGCGATTGACAACGGGGGACGGGGTGATACCTCTTTTCGGGAATTGCGAAAGGAAGCTGGGATGTTCACAGGCATTATCACCGATGTGGGCGAGGTTCTCGAAGTAGAACAGCGTGGCGATCTGCGGGCGCGGATCGGGACCGATTATGATGTGGACGGGATCGACATTGGGGCATCGATTGCCTGCGATGGTTGTTGTCTGACAGTGATCGCACTGGGCCGTGAACCGCGTAACTGGTTTGATGTTGAAATCAGCGCGGAAAGCATCGCCAAGACCAACATCGGTCGGAACATGTGGCACGTGGGCAAACGGCTCAATCTGGAGCGGGCTCTTAAGGTCGGGGACGAATTGGGCGGGCATATCGTGTCTGGTCACGTGGATGGCGTTGCGGACCTGATCGAATTGCGGGACGAAGGCGACAGCACGCGGATGCTGTTTCGTGTTCCTGAAGAACTGGCCAAATTTATTGCTCCGAAAGGGTCTGTTGCGTTGAACGGGACGTCGCTGACGGTGAACGAAGTGGACGGGGCAACCTTTGGTATCAATGTCATTCCACACACAAAAGAAGTAACAACGTGGGGTGATGTGAAAGAGGGTGATGCGATCAACCTCGAGATTGACACAATGGCGCGGTACGTGGCGCGATTGAGAGATTGGGAATGATCCCGCGCGTTGGGCATAACGGCGGACCGTCGTTGGAAGGCGGCAAGAGCTGGCGCACCCACGCGTGGGGCAAGGCGCGGGCGGAGTTGTTACCGAAGCTCCCGATCGAGGTGGTAAGAGGGCGCGTGAAACGTGCCAAGGAACTTGGCCTTCCTTACAAGACCTACGCAGGTATTCGTGCGAGCACAGGTCAGGACCTGATCGGGTTCCTGTTCTCTACAAATGCTTTACGGATGCACCGCGAAGCGCGTTTGCTTGAAGCTCATTCTGAGGTCTTGGACAGGATTAAGGCTGACCGCACAGCGATTGTGCATCGTCCTGTGCCCTTGGTTCGAGTTCAGGAACTTCCGCAGATTGATGCGAGCTATCACGCCCCTCTGTTTTCAGAGACATGGTCGGACATGCGGGATCGCGTTAAGGCGATTTTGAAAGACCGTAGAACCTCTGGAGATCGCTATATCCTTGTCGCTGAAACGGAAATCGAACGTGAATGGGTTGCCGCGGGCGGTTTGGCGGGAATGCTTTCCGGTCATGAATATTTTGGCGCTGCGTCAGAGATTCGGTCGGTTTAACGCAGAGCCGAAAAACTGGTGAATTGGACGCATATGGACGTATGTCGCCGCGTCTGCTCTTTCCAAGGCGGGTTTGGTGGTCTATCTCGGTGCTCGCATGAAACGCGGGGATGCCATGTCTACCAAATTCGAATCCGCCGGTCCTGTTGAACGTGACCTGAAAGACGCCATTTCGAGTGTCGAAGAAATCATCGAGGATGCCCGCAACGGGCGGATGTTTATCCTTGTCGATCACGAGGATCGCGAAAACGAGGGTGACCTTGTTATTCCGGCCCAAATGGCGACGCCAGACGCGATCAACTTTATGGCAAAGCACGGGCGAGGCCTGATCTGCCTGACACTGCCCGGTGAACGGATTGACCAGCTTGGTTTGCCGTTGATGGCATCCAACAACTCTTCGCGTCACGAAACGGCCTTTACCGTTTCCATCGAAGCCCGCGAAGGTGTGAGCACCGGTATTTCTGCGGCTGACCGTGCCCGTACTGTTTCGGTGGCAATTGATGCCTCTAAAGGGGCGCAGGACATTGCGACGCCGGGTCACGTTTTCCCGCTGCGCGCGCGCGACGGTGGTGTTTTGGTGCGTGCCGGTCATACCGAGGCTGCGACCGATATCGCCCGTTTGGCAGGACTGAACCCCGCAGGTGTGATCTGTGAGATCATGAAAGAAGACGGCGAAATGGCCCGCCTGCCGGATCTGGTTTCTTTCGCTCAGCTCCACGGTCTGAAGATCGGCACGATCAGCGACCTGATCGCTTACCGCCGCCGCCACGACAACCTCGTGAAGCTGCAATCCGAACGGACGGTCGACTCTGAGTTTGGCGGCGAATGGACGCTGCGTATTTATACTGACCAGACCCAAGGTGCAGAGCACATCGCGCTGATCAAGGGTGACATCACGACCGACGAACCGGTTCTGGTGCGGATGCATTCGCTTGATCCGATGATGGATATGCTGGGGCTGGGTCACAAAGGCCGTGCCTTCGAATTCTCCACCTCGATGAAAAACATCGCCGAA
>JBNKUW010000022.1:0-22927 GCA_050298835.1 Marivivens sp. | reverse complement strand
ACCCGATAGTGAACCGTTACCGCGACAATGGTTGATATCGGAGTTTAATGCCGTATTCCGCATTTTTGCACAGATAATGCGTGATGCGGCGTGAATACTTCTCGTGCGCGCAGAACTACCTCTCTCTGTGAAATGTCACACTGAGGAGTCCTCCCGATGTCCAAACCTAAAATCGCAATCGTTTTCTATTCCACCTATGGAACAAACTTCGGCGTTGCTGCCGCTGCGCAGAAGGCAGCAGAAGAAGCCGGTGCAGAAGTAAAATTGTTCCGTATTCCCGAAACCGCACCCGAAGCTGCGGTAAAAGGCCAAGACGCTTGGGCCGCTCAGGCTGATCGTGTTGCAGATATTCCGGTTGCGACGCCGGATGACCTGAAATGGGCCGACGGTGTGTTTTTGTCGTCGCCAACACGCTTTGGCGGTATGGCAAGTCAGACCCGTGCGTGGCTTGACACGTTGGGTGGCCTGTGGATGGAAGGCGCATTGGTCAACAAAACGATTACCGTTTCTGCCAGTGCCCAGAACCGTAATGGCGGGACCGAAGGTGCAATCCAGCAGACTTACGTTTCTGCCATGCACTTTGGCATGATCCCCGTCGTTCCGGGCTATGCTGACCCAGTGAAATTCGAAGACGGCAATGGCAATCCCTATGGTTTCTCTAAACTGCCAGGTGAGTTGAGCGAAGTTGAAGAGCGTTCGGTCGCGTATCAGGCAAAACGCCTGGTTGAAATCACCGGCAAACTGTCTGCCTGATCGTCTAAATGAAAAGTGGCCCCTCTCGGGGCCACTTTGTTCTATTTGAGGAGCGCATCCAGTACCGGTGTCGCGGTTTCCAATGCATTGGCGTAGCGGGTGGTGGCTTCGTCCAGTTCCGCTTCGGTTACGATCAGCGGCGGAGAAAACGCAGTGACAGGCAAGAACGGCAGGGCGCGGCTCAGCACCCCGGCTTTCATGGCGTGACCTGCGACGATCTTGTGCGGTGCGGTTCCCGTTGGGAAAGCCTCGCGGGTTTCGCGGTTGGCCGTGAATTCAATAGCAGCCATCAGTCCGATACCTCGAATGTCGCCGACATAGCGGTGGTCGCCGACCTTTGCCTTCAGCATCTCAAGGAGTTTCGGCCCGAGCGTCGCAGCCCGCTCCACCATGCCTTCACGCTCCATCAGGTCGAGGTTCGCCATGGCGATCGATGCACCGACTGGATGACCGGAATAAGTGAACCCGTGCATTACAGCGCCCATCTCTGCCGACGCGTCCGAAAGGACTTTCCATATCCGGTTCGAGATGATCGACGCAGACATCGGGAAGTACGCGCTGGTCAAACCTTTGGCGAGCGATACGATGTCAGGGCGCAGACCACAGGTGCCCGAGCCGAACCACTGACCGGTACGGCCAAAGCCTGTAATAACCTCGTCCGCGATCAGCAGAATATCATGGCGATCAAGAACCTCTTGTACTTTGGCGAAATACCCCTCGGGCGGGATAAAGACGCCGCCGGTTCCCATGATCGGTTCCGCGATGAAAGCACCCACGGTATCTGCACCTTCGCGTTCGATCAGTGCCTCAAGATCGGCAATCAGACGGTTTGTATATTCCGCTTCGCTCTCCCCGTCTTTGTGGAAGGCATAGTAGTGCGGGCATTCAGTGTGTAGAACGCCTTCGACGGGCAGGTCGAACGCTTTGTGATAGGCGTCGATTCCGGTCAAGCTCCCCGATGCATAGGTCAGCCCGTGGTAAGCGCCCTTACGTGCAATGATCTTTTTCTTTGCGGGTTTGCCACGCAGGTTGTTGTAGTAACGGACGAGCTTGAAGGCTGTGTCATTCGCGTCCGAACCGGAGGTGCCATAGAACACACGCGCCATGTCCGATCCGGGAACGGAATCACGAAAAAGCGTCAGTAGCCGGTCCGACAGCCGGATCGTTGATTCAGCCGACGACCCACCGAAAAAATGCTGAAAGCTGAGTGCCTGCATGGTGTCGGCGCCCGCCTTAACCAATTCCTCGCGTCCGTATCCGACGTTCACGCACCAAAGCCCTGCACCCATATCGAGCAAAGTCTCACCTGTGTCGCGGGTAACTTCCGCGCCTTTGGCGCCGGTGTAGATTAGCGGGCCGTTGGTTTCGATGTCATGGATCGAGCTGACGGGATGAAAAAGGCTTTGTTTGTCCAATTCGGACAACGGGAGGTTTATGCGATCTGACATGTCGATGCTCCGATGACGACGTGACGAGGGTGACTTGAGAAATTTTGTGATCGCAGTTTGTATCTGGGACCTGATTCATTCTAGTATTATTTGCGTCAATATTATAGACGTTTTTGACAGAACTGACCTCCCAGAGATCGAAATCCATTTACTGATGATTGACTGTGATCGCAAAAATGAGCAGCATTGGGAAACACCGGAGACATGATATGGCAGAGACACCAATTGGTTTGGATGCGATTGAAACGCTGCCGCTGCACGAACAGGTGTACAGGCGGCTGACGCGCGCGCTGATGGCGGGAAAAATCGAGCCGGGACGGAAGCTCACAACGCGCAAACTCGCACGGGAATTGGGGACCTCTGACATGCCGGTCAGAGCGGCGTTAGCGCGCTTGCAGGCGGTCCATGCGCTGACGGCGTTGCCAAATGGATCGTTGATCCTTCCGCCAATGTCGCGCGAACGGTTTATGGATTTGTCCCATTCTCGCGCGGTATGTGAAGGCGCCGCTGCAGAGCAGGCGGCCGGACACATTGCAGGTTCAGAGTTGCGGGCAATTCGCATAGCCAGCGCAGCGCTGACGCAAGCCGCGAAAGATGATGATATCGAGGCCTATCTGGAAATGAACTACGAGTTCAAATTCTGCGTCTACAGGTCCTGCCAAAGCGAAAGTCTGACCTTTCTCATCGAAACTCTGTGGCTTCAGGTCGGCCCGTTCCTCCGGCAATTTAATGGAAAATTTGACGGTGCTCTCGAAGGTATTCTTGAACTGGACTATCACGAGGAAATCGTTGACGCCCTGACCAAAGGTGATGGTGCCGAAGCGGGGCGTCTGATCCGCGCGGATATCCTCGAAGGGGCCGAAGTTTTAGCGCAGCACGGTGAATTCGTCTGACCAAATTGTGCAAGGAGTAAGACCATGACCGATCATCGTGCGCACGTAGCCGAGGCAGAACGTTTTCTGGAACAGCATCCAGAGATCGAAGCTATTGATATCGTTCTCACTGATCTGAACGGGATCGGACGTGGAAAGATTATACGGCGTCATGAACTGTTGTCACTTTTCCGGTCGGGCAGGGGGATGCCGGCATCTCTCTTTGCACAGGATGTATCCGGCCATGATGTTGATGCCGCACTGTCCACAATCGACGATGACGGGGGTGACAGCAAGTGCTGGCCGGTCGCAGGCTCTCTCGGGTTGTTGACGACAGCGAAACGTGGGCAGGTTTTGCTGCAGATGGAACGCGCGGACGGTTCGCCTCATCCGGCTGACCCGCGCGGCGCATTGCTGCGACAGATCGCTCGGGCCCAAGCTTTGGGGTTTACGCCCATGGGGGCGATGGAGTTGGAGTTTTATCTAGTTGACCGCGAGCGCGATGCGCACGGGCGGGTGCAGCCCGCTCGCGCCGCTATGACCGGACGGAGGCTTTCCGGAACGAACTGCATGTCTGTCGATGAACTCGATGAAATGGCACCGTTCTTTGACGCGATCTACGAAGGCGCGAAAGCGATCGATTTGCCGCTTGAAAGTTTAATCTCCGAATATGCCGTTGGGCAATTTGAACTGACACTGCGCTATCGCGATTTGGCGCATGCTGCAGACGACATCATCAAGGCTAAGCGGTTGATCCGGACCACCGCCCGTCGTTTCGAAATGGATGCCTGTTTTATGTCCAAACCGTTTGGGGAGAGCTCTGGTTCCGGCATGCATTTGCATTTGTCACTTGCCGGTGGCGACGGTGATAATCTTTTTGCTGATACGACAGACGGGGCGCTTTCACCCCTGATGCTAAAAGCTATCGCCGGTATTCGGTCTTCGATGAACGATAGCATGTTGGTGCTTGCGCCGGTTCTGAATTCATGGCGCCGTTTTGCACAGCAAGTATATTCGCCAGCAACGAATACTTGGGGGCGCGAAGACAGAAATGTTGCATTGCGCATTCCTGAATGCAGCGCTGCGTCGCGCCACTTTGAACACCGTGTGGCTGGGGTGGACGCAAACCCCTATCTTGTTGCGGCGGTTACGCTAGGTGCGGCATTGGACGGAATAGAAGGCGGCATGAAAATCGGTGAAGCCGGAGAACAGGGTAGCACCGAATATCCGCCGCTTCCGCGAAGCTGGATAGACGCTATTGATCTGTTCGAAGCCTCGACCGCGATGAAATCGATCTTTGGGGATACCCTTCATCGATGCTTCACCGAACTGAAGCGCGGCGAATATAATATACTCGCCGCGACAGTGACCGAAGTAGAATGGAACCTCTACGCTCCGGTACTCTAAAGCTCTATAATCTCAGTTTGTGCGAGGCAGTGGTCGAAATCGTCACGCTGGCAAAGGTCTGTGCCTTCGGTCATGCACGCTGCTGACGCAGCGGCCGCACCATAGGTTAGAGCGGTTGGAAGGTCTTTTCCTTCGGACAGTGCTAATGTGACACCGCCAACAAAGCTGTCACCCGCACCAACCTTTGATTTCACTTCAACGTTAACCGCCGCACAGAACCAGCGTTTGTCTTTCGTAGCCAATACATTTCCGTCCGAGCCACGCGCGACGATCACGATTTCAGCAGCCCCTTTCGCAACCAGATCGGAGGCAAAATTCGCAGTGTCGATCCGTTCTGGTAGCGTTGAACCGGTCAGGCTTTCCGCCTCCGCTTCGTCCATTCGCAAGATGTAGGGAGGGGTTTCAAGGCCCGCAGCAAATTCTTCCAGTGCCGCGCCAGAGGTGTCTACAATGGTTTTAGCACCACTTTCGACAAGTTCCGCACAAAGGTTGGAGTAAATATCGGGACCGGTACCTGACGGGCCGGAACCGGAAAGAACGATGTAACCACCCTGCGGGGCATTCGCATTGATTGACCGATAGGAGGATTTTACGTCCTCGGGGGTCCAGTCTGGACCGGGAAGCATGAAGCGGAATTGGTCATTCAGGGAAAGATCGGTCACGGCAAGACTACGGCGGGTTTCACCAGGAGCACCGTAGATCACCGTGGGAATGTTGTGGCATTCCAGTTGGTGCTGCAGGGCAAGGCCCGTACCACCGCCGAGCGCGACAAAAGCGCGTGCCTTTCCGCCTAGCTGGATAATCGCGCGTGCGACGTTGATGCCACCACCACCTGGATCGGTAATCGGTGGTGAACAACGTAGCTTATCTCCGGGGACGACTTCTTCTACAGAAGTGGCAACGTCGAGTGCAGGGTTAAGCGTGACGGTCAGGATGTCAGTCATGGTCAACGAGTCCATTACGATTTGTTAGCGCTATCCTAGCGCGTCTCGAGGGCGAGATCCAATGATTGAAATCAAATGGCGCCTCTAACCGTAAACATGAGCACTATCCCCGATATGGACAAAGCGGGGCTGATATGAAAGAGGCAGGGCGAACAGGAGATGACCATGACAACGACCCGTTTCGCCCCTTCGCCCACCGGCTGGATGCATATCGGCAACCTGCGTGCCGCATTGATGAACTTCTGTATCGCCCGACAGCAGGGCGGAACGTTCATCCTGAGGATCGACGACACCGATGAGGAACGGTCAAAGCAGGAATATGTCGATGGCATCATGGACGCGCTCGATTGGCTTGGCATTACTCATGACCGCGTCGAATATCAGTCCAAGCGGCTTGAGCGCTATACAGAGGCCAAGAACAAACTGATCGAGATGGGCCGTCTTTATGAATGCTTCGAGACACCGACCGAACTCGACCTGAAGCGCAAGAAGCAGCTCAACATGGGCAAACCGCCGGTTTACGACCGGTCGGCGCTGGACCTGTCGGATGCTGACAAAGACCGTCTGCGTGAAGAACGTGGCGGATCGCACTGGCGTTTCAAGCTCGATCTTGAACGGATTGAATGGACCGATGGTATCCTTGGCGATCTGTCGATTGACGCTGCCTCGGTGTCTGACCCTGTGCTGATTAAAGACAGCGGTCAGTTCCTCTACACGCTGGCATCGGTTGTTGATGACGTTGAGATGGGTATCACCAACGTCGTCCGCGGTTCAGACCACGTGACCAATACGGCGACGCAGATTCAGATGATCCGCGCGCTTGGCGGCACCGTGCCGGAATTTGCGCACCATTCGCTGCTGACCGGCCCGCAGGGAGAAGCGCTGTCAAAACGTCTGGGCACCCTGTCTCTGAAGGACCTGAAAGCCAAAGGGATCGAGCCGATGGCGATCATGTCGCTGATGGCGCGTTTGGGATCGTCCGATCCGGTCGAATTGCGAGATACCGTTCAGGAAATCATCGACGGGTTTGATGTTGGTAAATTCGGGGCCGCACCGACCAAATTTGATACGGCAGATCTCGAACCGCTGACGGCGCGTATCAACGGTGCAAAACCGTTTGATGCGGTCAAGGAACAGGTTCTGGCACTTGGCGTGCCGGATCATCTGGCCGAGACCTTCTGGAACGTCGTTCGCGAAAACATCACCTTTATGTCCGACATGGCTGGCTGGTGGGAGCTGTTCCGCGATGGTGCGCCCGCTCTGGTCGCTGACGAAGACAAAGAGATGATCGAAACGGCGCTGGGTCTCATTGGAGAGCCGCCCTATTCGGCGGAAGCATGGGGCGAATGGACCGCGGCGGTGAAAGAAGCGACCGGTCGCAAAGGTAAGGGGCTGTTCATGCCCCTGCGCAAAGCGGTTACCGGGCGCGAGCGCGGACCGGATATGGGCAATGTCATGCAACTGATGCAGGTAAAACCGCGTCTTTGATCGTGTACCGGCTTCGTTTTTGCGAAGCCGGCGCCTCCGGCAGGAGTATTTCAGGAAAGATGAAAGCTCAGGCTTTCGTTTCTTTGATGTCTTTCAAGTACGCATCGACGATCGCGGTTTCTTCGTCAGAGAGCTGCCGCGTACGCGGGTAGCGTGGCGCGTCACGGTCGTTCAGGATCGGGCCCCAATTGTGGGTGGTTTCAAAGAAGTGCTTGGGACCGTCCTCCCCGAAAACGCGGAAATAGCCCTGAACGACGACATCCAGATAGGACAGAAGGATCGGACGTATTGCCGGTTCTTCGAAATGATGGTGCTCAACTTCATAGACGGCGGTGTTGTGAACAACATCGTCGATCAAATGCGTGACGTCCCGACGCGCGTACCCCGTTTCGCGTGCGTCCAGCGCATTCCAATCGTCATTTGGAACCTGAGCGGTGACACCAAAGAGTGTCGTGTTTTCGCAGGGTTCGACTGATAGGAACGCGGGTTCCTGCAAGGACGTATGCCGCCACACCCGCCGCCAGCCGCGGAGTTTTGCTGGCCGCGGATCTGGATAGTCATGCGTGGTCAGGTTGACGAGGCTGCCATAGCCGAAAAAACGCGGATGAGTCATGTGAGTCCTGCCTTACTTTCCGCAAGACATATGATGAAGAAAAGCCGTTTGCGAGGGGTCAGTAAGACTCGTGCTTTAGGATGGCGCGATAGCTGTATTCCTCACGTACGGAATCCCGAGAGTCTTCGCGAAAATTCGGATCCTGAGGTACACAGCCAAGTCCGCAAACCTGATGCGCGGTCATTTCGGTGGAGTCGATATACCAGAGCCGTCCACCCGGTGTCGCGATCCAGCCGTCGATTCCCGAAGCTTCGTCGGATTCCATATCAGTCGAAGACGGGAGCTCGGAGCTGTATTGGGGGTTGTAGGTCGAATGGGTATGGAATGACGCCACCACATCAAATTTGCTCGGCCAACCGGGGAGGGTGCAGCTTGCTTCTTCGCCGGTGTTTATGCGGCTGATGAGGAGATGTCCGTTTTCGTCGTACCCCACATAACCGCACATTTCTCGATTCTGTTCGAAAGAGATTGGCTGGATTTTCTGGAATACTTTTTTGATGAAGTCTAACTCCGACCCGTCGGGGCTGGATTCAAAGTCCTGCGCGAACGCGGGCAAGGACAGGCACAAAAGTAGGGAAGTAATGAAATGTCTCATGGGCGCAGAATTGCCGCGCCCATGATTCCAATCAAGCCCTATCAGAGCAAAGACAGGTTTACTGCGGATTCGCGGCCATCGCGGCCTGCCTGCAGTTCATAGCTGACTTTCTGGTTTTCGTTCAGGCCGGTAAGACCGGAGCGCTCAACAGCGGAGATGTGGACAAAGACGTCTTTGTCGCCGCCATCGGGAGCAATGAAACCAAAACCTTTGGTTGTGTTGAACCATTTCACGGTGCCTGTGGCCATCGTGATGTCTCCTGTTTAGTAGTCGTCCGCTCGCGGTATTGCAGCGGTCCGGCTCGTCAGTCCTGGATCGAAGAACTGGCCGGTAAGGGAAACAGTGTCGATAGGGTCGTAACTCGCGAGTATGAGAATGGGTGCCGCCGCGTAAATAATCAAGAGTCTTGAAATGAAAGCTGCACTATCTTGAGTGGTGTCAGCAGATTTCCACTGCTGGTTTTCCGTGCATAAGGGAAAAAAGTCATCGGTATCGCTTGCGAAGGGAGCTGAAAGTTATATATCGAAAATGAAATGTATGTCTGGAGGGTCCAATGAGCGGACTGAAAATCACCTGTTTCGACTGCGGTCAGATCAATCGCGTTCCTGAGGGCAAGCTGGATGCTGGCCCGAAATGTGCGACATGCGGATCAAAGCTTATGAACGACAAAGCTGTCGAAATTGACTTGAAGACATTGCAGAAAGCGTCACGCAAGGACGACGTACCGCTGGTCGTTGATTTCTGATTTCTGGGCACCTTGGTGTGGGGAATGATGGCTCCGGAGTTCTCAAAGGCTGCTTCGGCTTTGTCGGGTAGGGCGCGACTGGTAAAGCTCAATACTCAGGATGAGCCGGCAGCAAATATGAAATTCGGTATTCGTGGCATTCCCACGATGGTCAAATTTGCAAAGGGCAAAGAGGCAAAGCGCCAATCTGGCGCAATGCCTGCGAATGCGATCATCACTTGGGCCGGAAACTAGGCACTATTTAAGATAGTGCGGCGCCCGCTCTGCTGCGGCGATGCGCCGTTCTGCTTGACCGGACATGATCGTGACCAGAGGCACAACGATGCCGATGCTCAGATAAAGAGCAGTTGCAGGGACGACATCGGTTCCGAAAAAGACCATGCTGGCAACGGCTGACATCAGGCCCAAGAAGCTGCTTACGAGAAACAATACGATTGCCATGACTGATCCTTTCGGTCGGAGGGGTGCGAGGACAATGTCTCCGCATCCCTTTATTTTGGGTTACAGTCCCAAGCCTTTCATTAGGCTGTATGCCGAAGGACTGAGACCCTATCCGAACGGGACGCGCTTTGAGGCCGGAATGTGAAATTCCTTTGGCGAGATCATGCGGAAATTGAACAACTTGTGAGCTAGCAGACGGATTACTAGCGAATCATAGGTATTTATTGATAGTATTTATCTATCGATAAACTGCATTTCGATATTGATTGCGGGTATGATTCTGAGGAATGTCGCGCAAACTCACCGGAGCCACAGATGTCCCCGACAGAACAAACCATTTCAGAAATTATCACCCGTCATGCACTTAGCGAGGGGCCTCTCTTGCCTATGCTGCATGATATTCAAGCCGAGCTTGGGCATGTTCCCCAAGACGCGGTCCCCATGCTTGCCGAAGCGCTGAACATTGGTCGTGCCAAGGTGCATGGCGTGCTGAGCTTTTATCATGATTTCCGTGACGCACCCACAGGCCGTCATGTCGTGAAAATCTGCCGGGCTGAGGCCTGTCAGTCGGTCGGTGCGAATGCGCTGTCCGATCATGCGTTGGAAAAACTGGGCACGGAGTGGCACGGCACGACGCCGAATGGATCGATCACAATCGAACCGGTTTATTGCCTTGGCCTTTGTGCCTGTGGTCCGGCTGTTATGGTCGATGGTCGTCTGGAAGGTCGCGTAGATACAGCTCGTATGGATGAGCTGCTTTCGGAGGTGAACAAATGAAAATTTACATCCCCAGAGATGCAGCCGCCCGCAGCCTTGGTGCAGATCGTGTCGCCAAAGCCATGGAAGCAGAAATCGCCAGCCGTGGTCTGGATGCAGAGATTGTTCGCAATGGTTCGCGCGGAATGATCTGGCTTGAACCGCTGGTCGAAGTTGAAACGGACGAAGGTCGCGTTGGCTACGGTCCTGTGTTGGCATCGGATGCAGCGGCGATCCTTGATGGAACGTCGCCAAAGGCACTTGGTAAGGTCGAAGACATTCCGTTCTTTGCGCGCCAAACACGCCTGACCTTTGCCCGTGTTGGTTTGATCGATCCGCTGTCGCTTGCCGACTACGAAGCAAACGGAGGCTTGGCTGGCCTGCGTCGTGCGATAGATATGAGCGGTGAAGCCATCGTAGAAGAGCTCAAGCTCTCGGGCCTTCGTGGTCGCGGTGGTGCAGGGTTCCCGACGGGTATCAAATGGGACACGGTCCGCACGGCCCAAGCGGATCAAAAGTACATCGTTTGTAACGCCGACGAAGGCGACAGCGGCACCTTTGCAGACCGTATGCTGATGGAAGGTGACCCATTCACCCTGATCGAAGGCATGGCCATCGCAGGTATCGCCTGTGGTGCGACCAAAGGTTACGTCTACATCCGCTCTGAATACCCCGACGCGATCGAGGTAATGAACGCAGCGTGTGATATTGCCCGTAGCGCAGGTGTTCTGGGCAACGTACTCGGCTCCGGCAAAGACTTCGACATGGAAATCCGTGTCGGTGCAGGCGCATATGTTTGTGGTGAGGAAACCTCGCTTCTCAACTCTCTCGAAGGTAAACGTGGTGTCGTTCGTGCAAAGCCGCCGCTCCCCGCGCTTGAAGGGTTCATGGGGCGTCCGACTGTTGTGAACAACGTTCTGTCCTTGGCAACTGTTCCGGTGATCTTTGAAAAGGGTGCGCAGCACTACGCCGATTTCGGCCTTGGCCGGTCGCGCGGGACGATGCCGATCCAGATCGCGGGCAACGTGAAATTCGGTGGTCTGTTCGAAACCGCTTTCGGTATGCCGTTGGGTGAACTGATCAACGACGTGGCAGGTGGAACAGCATCGGGCAATCCCGTCAAAGCTGTTCAGGTTGGTGGTCCTCTGGGCGCCTATATGCCTGTGTCCAAATTCGACACACCGTTCGGTTACGAAGAATTCGACGGTCAGGGTGGTCTGATCGGTCACGCGGGCGTTGTTGTGTTTGACGACACCGCTGACATGCTCGGTATGGCACGTTTCGCAATGGAATTCTGCGCAGTGGAAAGCTGTGGCAAATGCACCCCGTGCCGGATCGGTGCTGTGCGCGGCGTCGAAACCATCGACCGGATCAAAGCCGGAGATGGCGCTGCCGTCGAAATCCTGACCGACCTATGTGAAACTATGAAAGACGGATCGCTTTGCGCACTTGGCGGGTTCACACCATTCCCAGTCATGTCCGCTCTTCAGAATTTCCCCGAAGAATTCTCGACCACGAAGGAGGCCGCAGAATGAAAGACTTTATCATTCCGTGGAGCGATGATCGTGACCTCGGCACGCCCGCTTCGAAATCGACCAAAGAAATCACGCTGAACATCGATGGTTTCGATGTGACCGTTCCCGAAGGAACAAGCGTCATGCGTGCGTCGGCCTTGGCTGGCATCGACATCCCTAAACTCTGCGCGTCCGACAACATCGAAGCATTCGGTTCCTGCCGTCTGTGTGTTGTGGAAATCGAAGGACGTCGTGGTACGCCTGCGTCCTGCACCACACCGGTTGCTCAAGGGATGGTCGTCCATACTCAATCGTCCAAGGTGCAGAAACTGCGCAAAGGTGTGATGGAGCTTTATATCTCTGACCACCCGCTGGACTGCTTGACCTGTGCGGCGAACGGCGATTGCGAACTGCAGGATATGGCTGGTGCCGTCGGTCTGCGCGACGTCCGCTATGAAGCCGGTGCCAACCACTTTGAGGTGACGAACACCAGTGGTGAAGCAAACCCGCAATGGCTACCCAAAGACGATAGCAACCCGTACTTCACATACGATCCGGCGAAATGTATCGCGTGTTCGCGCTGTGTGCGTGCGTGTGAAGAAGTGCAGGGTACCTTTGCTCTGACCATCGAAGGCCGTGGTTTTGACAGTCGCGTTTCCGCCGGTTCGCTGAACGATACCTTCCTGTCGTCTGACTGTGTATCCTGTGGTGCTTGCGTTCAGGCCTGCCCGACCGCGACGCTTCAGGAAAAATCGGTGATCGAGATGGGGACGCCCACACGTTCCGTCATCACCACCTGCGCCTATTGCGGTGTCGGTTGTTCGTTCAAGGCGGAACTGCGTGGCGATGAACTCGTCCGTATGGTGCCCTACAAACATGGTAAGGCGAACCGTGGGCACTCCTGTGTGAAAGGTCGCTTTGCCTATGGCTATGCAACGCACCAGGACCGCATCCTGAACCCGATGATCCGTGACACGATCGACGAACCGTGGCGCGAAGTTTCGTGGGAAGAGGCGCTGACCTTTACTGCAAAGAAACTGCGTGGCCTTCAGGAAAAATACGGTCGCCGGTCGATTGGTGTGATCACCTCATCCCGCTGCACCAACGAAGAGACGTTCCTTGTTCAGAAACTGGCGCGTGCGGTATTCGGCAACAACAACACCGATACTTGTGCCCGTGTCTGCCACTCTCCGACCGGTTATGGTCTGGGGCAGGCGTTCGGCACATCGGCAGGGACGCAGGACTTTGACTCGGTTGAGGAAATGGATTGCGCGCTCATCATCGGGGCGAACCCGACCGACGCGCACCCTGTGTTTGCGTCCCGCCTGAAAAAGCAAATCCGCAAGGGGGCCAAACTGATCGTGGTCGATCCGCGCCGTACCGATATGGTCAAATCAAACCACATCGATGCGAACCACCATTTGGCTCTGCGTCCGGGCACCAACGTGGCCGTTGTCACCGCCTTGGCACATGTCATCGTGACCGAAGGCCTGATCGACGAAGACTACATCAAAACCCGTTGTGACTGGGACGAATACCTCGCCTATGCGGAATTTGTCAGCGATCCGCGCCACTCTCCGGAAGAGGTCGAAAGCCTGACCGGCGTTCCGGCAGCTGACCTCCGCGCGGCGGCTCGCACCTATGCGACCGCTGGCCGCTCTGCGATCTTCTATGGTCTGGGCGTCACCGAACATAGTCAGGGATCGACCACCGTTATCGGCATCGCGAACCTTGCCATGTTGACCGGTAACGTCGGTATCAATGGTGCCGGTGTGAACCCGCTGCGTGGTCAGAACAACGTGCAGGGGTCGTGCGATATGGGATCGTTCCCGCACGAATTGCCCGGTTATCGTCACGTGAAAAACGCCGATGTCCGCGAGATCTTTGAAAACGCGTGGGGCGTAGAGATCGACCCCGAACCGGGTCTGCGGATCAACAACATGCTGGATGCGGCTGCCGACGGTAGCTTTAAAGGGCTCTATTGTCAGGGTGAGGACATCCTGCAATCCGATCCGGATACCAAACACGTTGTTGACGGTCTGTCCGCAATGGAATGCGTGATCGTCCACGACCTGTTCCTGAACGAAACCGCGAACTACGCGCATGTGTTCCTGCCGGGCTCGACCTTCCTTGAAAAGGACGGGACGTTCACCAACGCAGAACGCCGGATCAACCTCGTGCGCGAGGTGATGGCGCCGAAAACCGGTTATGCAGATTGGGAAGTCACCCAACTGCTTGCCAACGCGATGGGCGCGAACTGGACCTACACCCACCCGAGCCAGATCATGGCGGAAATTGCCGCGACCACTCCCGCCTTTGGTGGCGTGACCTACGATCTGATCGAGGAAAAGGGGTCTGTCCAGTGGCCGTGTAACGAAAACACAGCCGAAGAAGGCACCCCGCTCATGCACGTGGATGGGTTCGTTCGTGGCAAGGGCCGCTTTATCGTTACCGAATATGTGGCGACGGATGAAAAAACCGGACCGCGTTTCCCGCTGTTGCTGACGACTGGACGTATCCTGTCGCAGTACAACGTGGGTGCGCAGACGCGGCGGACGGCGAATACCGTTTGGCACGATCAGGACGTTCTGGAAATCCATCCGCATGACGCAGAAGTGCGCGGGATCAACGATGGTGATTTCGTTAAACTGGCGAGCCGCTCGGGTGAAATCTCGCTCCGTGCTCAGGTGACAGACCGAGTGTCGACCGGTGTGGTCTACACGACCTTCCACCACCCCGATACGCAGGCCAACGTCATCACCACAGACTTTAGCGACTGGGCAACAAACTGTCCTGAATACAAAGTCACTGCGGTGCAGGTCAGCCCGTCCAACGGTCCGACCGATTGGCAAGAGGGCTATGTCGCTCAAGCAACTGCCTCCCGTCGGATCCTTCCGGCGGCGGAATGAGCGCGGCTCGGTCCATATCCGGCCAAAGCTGGCGCGGCGCGATGCAGAACATGCACCGCGCCCTGCCGGACGAGGTGCCCGTGGCACTCGTTTTCAACGGGTCCACACAGGCGGTCATGATGGCCACACCAGAAGGGCTTGAGGCCTTTGGTGTGGGCTTTGCCCTGTCTGAAGGGATCGTGGATACAGCGGACCAGATAGAAACCCTTGAGGTCATCCCGCATGACAAAGGGGTTGAGGTCCGTATGTGGATCGCCTCTGCTCAGGCAGAGCGGCTCGACGCGCGGCGGCGGACGATGTTCGGTCCTGTTGGCTGCGGCCTTTGCGGGATCGATAGTCTGGAACAGGCGCTCCGCGCGCTGCCTCGTGTCACGTCAGAGCTGACGCTATCCGCTACTCAAGTGAACGCCGCGACCGAGGCGTTGCGCGCTCATCAGCCGCTTCACGACCAGACCCGCGCCGTACACGCCGCAGGCTTCTGGCGCGGTGGTATCATCGCGGCGTGTGAGGATGTGGGGCGTCACAATGCTCTCGACAAACTCATAGGAACCCTTGCACGTGACGGGATCGACCCGTCCACCGGCGCAATTGTTCTGACGTCGCGCGTGTCGGTGGACATGGTCCAGAAAACAGTCATCGCTGGGGCTCCGATCCTCATTGCGGTGTCCGCACCGACTGTCCAAGCTGTCGAACTAGCAAAAGAAACTAGTCTGACCATCGCCGCTCATGCCCGTGGCGACGGTTTTGACATCTATTCCCATTCCGAACGGATCATCGAAGATGAAGACTGAAAAAATGGTCTACATGGCCAACCAGATCGCGACCTTCTTTTCGTCCCAGCCCGGTGACGATCAGGCTGAAAAAGTAGCTGCGCACATCAGTGACTTCTGGGAACCCCGCATGCGTGAAAAGTTGGACTCTCACCTTGCAAGCGGTGGTGAGGGGCTTGATCCTTTGGCTCTTGAGGCAGCGCGACTCCTGACCAAGGCAGCCTGAGCCGGAGTTGCCCCGAGAGAGGCATCGTCCTATATCGTTGATCCGTGGCCTTCGGGCCCACTTCATGCTGCACCTATTCGTTCGAGAAGTGCGTGACCGACGGATCAACAACTCATTCGCTCAAATCTGTGCGATTTCTCCGTATCGTCTATACACTGTGTATAGGCGCTACTGGGGGTATCGCTTTTGCCTATTTCGGTCTGCCTTTGCCTTGGATGCTGGGAGCGATGATGGCAACCTTTGCGGCTGTCATGTTCGGAGTACCGGCAGAGGCTGCCTATTCCTTTCGAACGCCCGTTATCGCCGTGATCGGAATTATGTTGGGATCAGGATTTTCCGTTGAGGTGATCTCGAATATCGGACACTGGATTTTATCCTTATCCTTTCTTGCGGTTTATCTGGCGATCGCTGCGGCAATCGTTGTGCCCTTTTACATGCGCGTCGGAAACTTTGATCGCGTAACTGCGTATTTCGCGGCCATGCCCGGCGGATTGAACGATATGATGTTGATCGGTGAGGCCATGGGCGGCGATGCTCGCCGTATCATCCTCGCCCACGCAGCCAGAGTTGTCATCACCGTTGCGGTGGTCGCCTTCTGGTTCCGCGTTGTGCTCGGGCTGGAGGTTTCGGGAAACCTCGGGATGGGAAACGGGGCACCTCTTGGTGGTGCTGACGTTGCCATCTTGCTCGCCTGTGCTGTTGCAGGGGTATACCTTGGCAAGTGGCTTAGATTTCCTGCTCCTGGACTTATGGGGCCAATGTTGCTCTCTGCGATCGTGCATATCTCAGACGTCACCCATTCTGTTCCGCCGAGGTTTCTGGTGATTGCAGCGCAAGTCTATCTGGGCACGATGATGGGGTGCCGCTTTGTTGGCGCTCCCAAAGCAATGGTACTGCGGTCGATGCTGCTTAGCTTTGGTGCAACGCTCATTACATTATCCGTCACGCTGGTGTTCGCTTTGGCGTTTCACAAGGTTTTCGGACAAACCGCGGAACAGGTAATCCTCGCCTTTGCGCCGGGAGGGTTGACGGAAATGAGCCTCGTCGCACTCTCGATGAACGCGGAGGTCGCCTACATTTCCGTCCATCATCTGGTACGGATCGTCATGGTGA
Organism: Marivivens sp.; assembly: GCA_050298835.1. Taxonomy (GTDB): domain Bacteria; phylum Pseudomonadota; class Alphaproteobacteria; order Rhodobacterales; family Rhodobacteraceae; genus Marivivens. The sequence continues at coordinate 6,333 of JBNKUW010000022.1, read as the reverse complement.
TCGGCTTTGCACCGGTTGTTATGCGGTTGCTGATGCGCTGGAGAGCCTAGAGCACCGATTAGAAATCAACCGATACGCCGGGCAGGTTCAGGGACTTGACCAAGTCACGAATTTCTTGCCGTGCCGCAACATTAGAGATGTTGAGCTGCGTGACGCCGATGTCTTTTAGATCCAGTAGCGTCAGGCCGCGCGGAAACAGCTCACGGAAAATCACACGCTCGTTAAAGCCCGGTGCAACACGGAACCCTATCCGGCGGGACAGTTTGGCGAGTGCGGCTTCCATTTTCTGTTTGTTAACCATCGCCTGCGCACCCAGACGGTTGCGGACGACAATCCAGTCAATGGGTTTCAGACCTGCTTGCGCCCGCAATTGTCGCGCGCTCCAGACCATTTCGGAATAGACGGACGGGCCGGTGATGGTTTCACCATCGCTGTTGATATGTGCAAGCAGATCGAAATCCACAAAGCTGTCATTCAGCGGCGTGATCAGCGTATCGGCGAGCGAATGCGCAACCTGTGACAGTCGGGTATGGGAGCCCGGGCAATCGATCAGGATAAATTCGCAGTCAGGTTCAAGCGAAGCGACTGCAACCGAAAGCCTGTGATCGAATGCATTCTCACCCGGTTCCAACTGCGATTGATCAACTTCGGGCAGATCGCGATAAAGAGGCATCGCAAGGTCGAGCCCCTCTTCGGCGACAAACTTTGCGCGATTGTCCAGATACCGCGCCAGCGACTTTTGCCGAAGGTCCAGATCAAGGACCCCGATCTTGTGTCCCATCCGCGCAAGCGCTGTTGCCACATGCATTGATACGGTTGATTTGCCCGCACCGCCCTTTTCGTTTCCGACGACAATGATATGCGCCACGCCTGATCCCCGCAGGTTGTTATTTGTCCGCACTATATTTGCGGCCTTCAATGAGGGAAAGACGCCGTGAAGAATTATCCCCAGATGGTTTCCCGCGACCACAGGGCACTTGACCTGAGCTTTCTTTTCAGGCATTGGCGGCCGATGTGATGACTGCCCGCCCGCGTGAGGCCGCGCCCAATAGGATTGGCGCAGAGCAAAATCACCAACAGGTTCCCAATTTCACGCAAGGGACCGTGCGGGATCGGCACTCGGGCATTCGGCCTGCGGCGCGAGCGTTCTGCACTTCTCTTGCCCACGCCGGATGGATGTCCGGTTTACATGCGTTCCGCTTTGGGACGCGGAACAGGATTATTTATGGATTTCGATATGCTGGGGCTCGCCCCCCGCCTTGTGCAGAAACTTGAAGAGCTCGGCTTTACCGAACCGACACCGATTCAGGCACAGGCAATTCCGCATGCAATGAACGGCCGTGACGTAATGGGCCTCGCCCAGACCGGTACCGGCAAAACCGCAGCCTTCGGTCTCCCGATGCTCGATGCGCTGCTCAAGAATGGTGAAAAGACCGATCCCAAAACCGCGCGGGCGCTGATCCTCGCGCCTACCCGCGAATTGGCAAAGCAAATCTCTGAAAGCCTTGCTGCGTTCTCCAAAGGTACCCACCTGAAAACAGTATTGGTCGTTGGTGGCGCTGGGATCACGGGTCAGTCCCGTCGTCTGGAAAAGGGTACGGCAATCCTCGTTGCGACGCCCGGCCGCCTGCTTGACCTAATGGATCGTGGCGCGGTGAAACTCGATAAAACCGAATTCCTCGTTCTTGACGAGGCGGATCAGATGCTTGACCTCGGCTTTATTCATGCGCTGCGCAAAATCGCGACGCTGATCCCTGCCGAACGTCAGACCATGTTGTTCTCGGCCACGATGCCGAAACAGATGGCCGAGATCGCAGAAAGCTATCTAAAAAGCCCTGTTCGCGTTCAAGTGAACCCTCCGGGTCAGGCTGCAGAAAAGATCGACCAATCGATCCACTTTGTCGCTAAAGCCGCGAAAATGGACTTGCTCGTTGAATTGCTCGACGAACACCGTGATGATCGCGCTCTGGTTTTTGGCCGGACCAAACACGGGATGGAGAAACTTTCGCGTCTTCTGGAAAACAAAGGGTTTGCCGTTGCTGCGATCCACGGCAACAAATCCCAAGGTCAGCGTGAGCGCGCGATCCGTGACTTCAAAGACGGCAAGATCCGTGTACTTGTGGCGACCGATGTTGCGGCTCGTGGTTTGGACATTCCTGACGTGAAGCACGTCTATAACTACGAACTCCCGAACGTTCCTGATCAATATGTGCACCGCATCGGCCGGACCGCGCGCGCCGGCGCCGACGGCAAAGCAATTGCCTTCTGTGCGCCTGATGAAATGGGTGATCTGAAGGATATCGAAAAGACGCTGAAATCCTCGATCCCCGTTGCTTCGGGGCGTCCGTGGGAAGTCTCCGGTGACGAAGGAAAACGTAAACCCTCCGGCAATCGTCGTGGCGGTGGTCCACGTCGTTTCGGTGGTGGCAAACCGGGTGGCGGCGCTGGTGCGAAACCTCAGGGACAGCGTCCGGGGGGGCAACGCCGTCGGAAGCCGCAAGGCAACCGTAAAGCAGGATAAATTGCAGAGGGCGGTCCATCAGGCCGCCCTTTTGCTATCAAAACTGTTGCCATTTGTCCGCCAAAGTTAAACCTATGTGTGTCAGCACAGGAGGTCCCAGTGAAAGCACTGATTGTCATCGACATGCAAATGGACATGCAACACCGGATTAACGCGGGGAGGGACTGCGTCAATCCTGACGCTTCGGACAGGATAGTTACTCTGACCAGTGCGTTTCGGGAACAGGGGCTGCCTGTCCTTCATGTCCGTCATCGCGACGACGATCCTGCGTCGCCTATGCACCGCGGGGCGGCGGGCTATCCGCCCATGCCGTGTGATGCCGCGCTGGAAGGAGAGCCGGTATTCGAAAAAACCACCTCTTCTGCATTTGCTTCGACCAACCTCGAAGCCTATCTGCGCGATCATGACATTGACGAATTGGTGGTTGCCGGTGCCGTAGCCGGATTTTGTGTGAACTCCACAACGCGTGCAGGTGCCGATCTGGGGTTCAAAATGACTGTTGTCGGGGATGCGGTGCTCGGGTTTGACCTTGTCGGACACTCCGCACAGACGATCTACGATGTGACCATGGCGCATCTAGAGGCGGATTTTGCAAAGATCACCACGACGGACAGCATTCTAAGCAGATAGCCAACAAAAAACGCCGCGCAAACTGCGCGGCGTTTTCCGTAAATCCGACTGGAAAAGGCTTAGAAGCCCAGACCTGCGTATTTGTTTTTGAACTTGGAGACGCGACCGCCTTGGTCCATCAAACGGGTCGAACCGCCGTTCCATGCCGGGTGCGCCGACGGGTCGATGTCGAGAGTGAGCGAGTCACCTTCTTTGCCCCAGGTCGAACGGGTGGTGTAGACGGTACCGTCGGTCATTTTCACTTCGATGAAGTGGTAGTCGGGGTGAATGTCTTTTTTCATCAGTCCGGCTCCTTACGCTTCGAGCGGCTTGTAGTTGGTTTTCTCGGCGATACGAGCCGACTTACCACGGCGCGAACGCAGGTAGTACAGCTTCGCACGACGGACTTTACCGCGGCGGACGACTTCGATCGAGTCGATGTTGGTCGAGTAGAGCGGGAATACACGTTCCACGCCTTCGCCAAACGAAATCTTGCGAACGGTGAACGAACCGGCAATGCCTTTGCCGTTCTTGCGGCTGATGCAGACGCCTTCGTACATCTGAACACGCGAACGGGTGCCTTCGGTCACTTTGTAGCCAACGCGAACGGTGTCGCCGGCTTTGAAATCGGGAATGGTTTTCCCGAGAGAGGCGATTTGTTCCGCCTCGATCTGTGCAATCAGATCCATCTGATGCTCCTATCACTGCTTGCGGTGGTCCCGCAAAGTTTCTGGCAACCCCAGAGCTCTCGGTCTTCTTCCGGGTCCGCTGTCCCATCAGGGGGCGCCCGCCAGAGTTCAGGTCGACTTGCTTTGTTGGCCGTCCACATGCCTCGCGCCCAACCGAAGAAAACAGGGTGCAGCAATAGCAAACGGGCCTAGTGGAATCACAGATCCCCTAGACAGGCCGCGTATAGGGGATTGGGGGAAGCGGGGCAAGGCTACAGTTCGAGCCACGCCTGCAAATATTCAATGTTGTTGGATTCAATAGTAGATATTAGATAGCTATGATCAGACTTCGACACCAGCCAACCAGCCACATCGGGCAGGTTGTCAGGGAAATACTCGGGCGGAACTTGTTCCGCGCTCCTTGTGAAATATGTTGTGCGACCGTCAACCAACTGAATTAGAGCGACGTTTTTCTCTGTGGCAAATTCTATTGCGCCTTTTTGAAAGCCTGAGGTGGAAACGACCATTGTTTTTTGCATGCTAAGTTCTCGCGTCTTTGCGTGAGCCAAAATGACCGTGTCTCTTTTTACCGGGCGGTTGTAACGCTTGCACTCGATTAAGATCGAAAACTTAATACCATTCCAAATGTCGAAAGTTGCGACACCATCTAGCTCGTATTCCCCAGATGAGACCGCTACCTTTTTAAGGTGGGAAATTTGAACGGTATCGGGGGATTGTGTAGTTGCACGAAGCCAATCCACCACGTGTTTTTCGAAATCACGTGGAGAAATTTCAGTAATACTTGGCTCGGTCGGTAATGCTTTCTCCAATTTGGCTCCCCTGCTATTTGTTACAATACCTCTCCCACATATCCGGCCGCCGCTCCCGTGTGATCTCCTCGGCCTTCTCCCGCCTCCATTCCTCGATCTTGCCGTGGTGGCCGGACATGAGGACTTCGGGGATTTCCAGACCGCGCCATTCGGCGGGGCGGGTGTATTGGGGGTGTTCGAGCAGTCCGTTAGAGTGGCTTTCGTCCTCGATGCTTTCGGCATTGCCCAGCACACCGGGGAGGAGGCGGACGGTCGCATCTAGCATCGCTTGGGCGGCGATCTCTCCGCCGGTCAGGACGAAATCACCGAGCGAGACCTCCTGAATGCGGTAGGCGTCCAGTACGCGCTGATCGATGCCTTCGAACCGGCCACAGATCATGGTGATCCCATCGTAGGACGCCCATTCCCGCGCCATCGCCTGATCGAACCGTTTGCCGCGCGGCGACAGATAGACCAGCGGCATGTTCCCACGAACAAAGCTCCCCGCGTGCTGGATCGCGTCGTCCAGAACATCGGGGCGGATCACCATGCCCGCACCGCCACCAGCAGGCGTGTCATCCACATTACGGTGTTTTCCCACACCGAAATCGCGCAGGTTGATCGTCCGCAGCGCCCATTTGCTGTCTTTGAGAGCCTTGCCCGTCAGGCTTTCACCCAGAACGCCGGGAAAAGCATCCGGGAACAGGGTAATGATCTGAGCCGTCCACGTCCCGATCCACTCCGGCTTTTCGGTGAGCAGGTCGGTGGGTTTTAGCGTCGGGCGGATGACCTTGCGGCCAAGTGCGCGGGTTTTTTCGGGTTCATCACTCATGAGCAGCCTCTTAGGGCAAACTCATTCGTCGCGCCAGTGTCCCAGATCAACACCGATGGCGAGCTTTTCTTTGGCGGCGGCGATTTCTTTGTCAGATTTCTTGGATCGGTTCAGACGAAGGAACGCATTCCAGAGCTCTTCTGTCGGCCCACTGTTGCCGTGTCCCACCTCTTTGTAGTGGCGCAATGATCCGTGCCAGCCAAATGCGTCAAGCAGCGCCCCGCCCGGACCCTTGGGGTTTGTCAGGCTCAGTTCGAGCGGGAGCGTGAAAACCTCGGCCCCTGTTTCCTTACGTAGGGTTTCTACAAGGGGTCTGAAATCTGCGGCATCCCCGAAGGTGTCCATGAATTCCATATGATCCATGCGCATCCGGTGGCCTTTTAGATGGTGACGATAGGCGGAAAACAACCATGCGACGCGGTTGCGCGTTGTTAGCACGATACGAACGTTCTGAGTGGCGAACCGTTCCGCCAGATAGGCGGTAATGTAGCTGATTGTAACGCCAGCCGCGCGGTAGTCGGCCACGCCTGGCCATCCGGGTAAATGGCCAGAAAGCCCTTCACAGGATACCAAGATGTCGCGTTCATCCTCTGGAACATCCTCGAAAACCTCATCCAGTTGATCGGTCAGGTCAATCAGGTCCAGTGGATTGCCGGTACGGGAATACCGGTGTGTAATGTCTGTGATGGGTTTCAGATGTCGAAGCAAAAACAGATGCGCGTGTTTTTTAATTCGGTCACGATTGCGCCAAAGGAAATGCTGAATGGAGCTGGTGCCGGATTTGTGCAATCCAGGGTGCAGCAATATTCTGCGATTGGTTAGCATTCGATCTCCGGTAAAAAACTACTGGAGACATTATCACCATGATTTCAATGCATCTACTGATCGAACGGT
>JBNKUW010000021.1:0-23414 GCA_050298835.1 Marivivens sp. | reverse complement strand
ATGTTGCGATTGCAGAGGGGGAAAATGCTGTTTCGTTTCCCCAGAGCACACAGTGCGTCATTTTTGGACGTTTTGAAGACGTAGATAGATACAATCCCGCGAAAGAAGGGGCGCAAAAGGATAGCTGCTACTTCTTTTGACGACTCATGATTCGTGAATTTTCACCTCGATCAAGCAGCTTCCTGAGCGGGTCCTGACTTGTTTCGGCTCAAATGCCACTTTCAGGCAAAGTACTGGAGTATATGCTTCACAAAACTTGAATGAAGACGGTTCAAGCGCACATCGCGCACCGTCCCGTCAAAACAGGCATTCAAGCTGGAAGAACAGAACAAAAACAGAAAATGAACACGGCAAAGTGTGGGAACACCCATTGGGAACACTCTGAAAGCAAAACGGGGTCAGCAACACGCTAGACCCCGTTTTAGCCTTAAAAATAACTGGTGCCGGTGGAGAGACTCGAACTCTCACGATGTTGCCATCGGGGGATTTTGAATCCCCTGCGTCTACCATTCCGCCACACCGGCCAGTAGCGCGGTGTTTATATCTGACAAAAACGGGCGTCAACGGCCAAAGCGACGCTTGACGCAACTGTCTGCAACGTGGCCTAAGACAATAGAAAAAAGAGCAGGCCTTATGTTACGCAAACTTTACGACTGGACCTTGTCCCTTGCCCAATCGCCGCATGCCCTTTGGGCTTTGGCTGTTGTGTCTTTCGTGGAATCATCGTTTTTCCCGATCCCGCCGGACGTCCTGATGATCCCGCTCATCATTGCGCGTCCGAACCGTGCGTTCCTGATCGCCGGAGTGGCCACTTTGGCCTCTGTGCTAGGCGCGCTGCTTGGCTATTACATCGGTTATGGTCTATTCGAATCCGTCGGAAAGGCGATCCTCGACTTCTACGGAAAAGGCGACGCCTTTGAAGCCTTCAAGGTTAAATTCGACAATTACGGTATCTGGGCTGTCCTGATTGCCGGTGTGACCCCCTTCCCTTTCAAGGTCATCACGATCACGTCCGGCGTGCTCCAGTTTTCGCTGGTGCCCTTTATCCTGTCAGCCATCGTCGCCCGTTCGCTTCGGTTTTTCATTGTCGCTGCACTGCTATGGAAATTCGGCGCACCAATTCGTGATTTTATCGAACGCCGTCTAGGGCTTGTATTCGTTGTCTTTTGCGTGCTTTTGATCGGTGGCTTCTATTTGGTGAAATATCTATGACCTCGACACGTAACTTCTATCTCATTCTGGCCGCAGGCGGATCAGTGGCAATGCTGTTCGGCGCAATGGTGGTGTTCGAACGGATGCTCGACCTCCCTCCCTGCGCGATATGCATCTGGCAGCGTTGGCCTCATGCTGCTGCGGTCCTGATCGGCATTCTTGCGGTCTTTATCCGCGGACGTGTGTTGCCCTATCTTGGCGCACTGGCTGCATTCTCGACCGCTGCTATTGGCGTGTTCCACTTCGGGGTTGAACACAAATACTGGAACGGTCCGTCGTCCTGCACAGGCTCCGGTTTGTCCGGCATTTCCGCAACTGACCTTCTGGCCGTAGACAGCGGTCCAAAGCTCGTGATGTGCGATCAGATCAGCTGGGAATTCCTGTGGATTTCCATGCCCGGTTGGAACGCGATCATTTCGCTGGTTCTGGTCTATTTCTGGATCAAAGCCGCACGCGCTAACTAAACATTAGAAGCTGTGGAACCGGTCCTTCTGGGCCGGTGACCACGTGACAGTCATCCGGTAGCCGTCTTCCGTCGGTTCATCACTGTCAACGACACCCTGATCGAACAGCCATGCCCGCGCCTTTCCGGCAGAAAACGGAACGGTAATCACGTCGGTCGTATGATCGGGGCGCAGTTTCAACGACACCGCCGCCAGCAATTGATCCAATCCTTCACCGGTCAGTGCAGACACTGCGAACAGATCATCGGTTCTGGCGGCTTGAACCTTGACCGCGTCGCCATCGTCTTCGGGCAGCAGGTCAACCTTGTTCCAAACTTCGATCATCGGCGCCGTATCGGCCACACCGAGCGTGTTCAGGATCGTGTGAACGTCTTCGGCCTGTTCTTTTGACTGTTCGTGGCTGATGTCACGGACATGCAGGATCAGGTCCGCGTCCAACACTTCTTCGAGCGTTGCGCGAAACGCGGCAACGAGTTCGGTCGGCAAATCGGAAATGAAACCCACAGTGTCCGAAAGAATGATCTCTTCTCCGGTGGGAAGGATAACACTCCGCATTGTCGGGTCGAGCGTCGCAAAGAGCATGTCTTTGGCAAACACGTCTGCCCCTGTCAGCCTGTTGAACAGTGTGGATTTGCCAGCGTTCGTATAGCCAACCAGCGCGACAATCGGGAACGGCACCTTGGCCCGCGCCTTGCGGTGAAGGTCACGGGTTTTGACCACCTTGTCGAGCTGCCTGCGCAACCTGACCAGTTGTTCATCAATGGCGCGTCTGTCCGCCTCGATTTGCGTTTCGCCCGGACCACCAACAAAGCCGAGCCCGCCCCGCTGACGTTCAAGGTGCGTCCATGCCCGAACAAGGCGCGTCCGCTGGTAGTTGAGCGCAGCCATTTCAACCTGAAGCACACCTTCGCGGGTCCGTGCACGATCCGAGAAAATCTCGAGGATCAGCCCCGTCCGATCGAGGATTTTGACATCCCAATCTTTTTCAAGGTTTCGCTGCTGAACCGGTGACAGATGGGTATCGATCAGAACCAGCTCAACTTCGTTGTCTTCTAGACGTTGCTCAAGCTCTTCGATTTTACCGGACCCGAATAGCGTCCCCGGCTGGACCTTTGGCAGGGGCACAACCTCGGCACCAACTACGTCAAGTGTCGGGAGCGCTTCGGCGAGAGACACAGCCTCTTCGAGCGCCGGTGCGGCTGCACGGCGGTTTCTGTCGCTCTTGATATCCGGGTGGATCACCCAGGCCCGCGTTGCGGGCCTGTCCGTTTCCATGATGACTTACTCTTCGCCGTCGTAAAGGCTGATCGGAGCTGCAGGCATTATGGTCGAAATCGCACTCTTGTAGACGAGTTGCGATTTACCGTCGCGGCGCAGCAGGACACAGAAATTGTCGAACCAGGTAATATCGCCCTGAAGCTTTACTCCGTTCACCAGAAAGATGGTTACTGCCACCTTTGCCTTGCGAACATGATTGAGAAAAGCATCCTGAAGGTTCGCTTTGTCGGCCGCCATAATTTATTCCTTTGTTCTTGTGGCCGCGGACCGGCCCTGTCGTTAGGCAAGAGTATGTCCAACCCAAAGACGAGATTCCAGCCCCAAAATCAGCGCTATGGTGCGGGATGTAAAAGATGCGTCATTTCCGCCAGAAATCGGGGTTGAACAATGCAATGATAGCCAATGCCTCAAGGCGTCCGACAATCATTGCTGTCGCTAGGACGAACTTTGCAAACGGCGGCACACCCGAGATCGAGATGGGCGCCTGTGCTGCAACCTCGACCAGCGGTCCGGTTGTTGTCAGGGCCGCAACGGACAGAACCATCGAATCTTCGAACTGCATCCCGCTCAGCAAGAGCGCGAAAATCACCACGAATATGGTCAGCGCAAAGAGCATGAAAAACGCCCATGCGATTAGCGCACCCTGCTTACGAATACGCCGTGCTTCCGTGCCTGCCCCCCCAACAGATGACGGGTGGACCATCCGCGAAAGTTCGCGTTCGGAATGTCGGAACAGCGCATAAATCCGCAAAAGCTTTGCCCCGCCCGCGGTTGTTGCAATGCCGCCACCGGCAAGGGATAGGCCGATCAACACAAGCCCAGGGGACGAAAGCTCCGACCAGTCGGTAATCAGAGACCAATACTTTGATTCAAATCCCGTGGTTGTCAGGAAGGAGGTGACGGTGAATATACCGCCCCAAAACGCCTCAAGCCCCGCCAAAAACCCGACCACGCGGTGTTCTTCGAGAGTGCCAAGGTAATGGCGCAGGAACAGCAAAAGCGGCACGAACACAATAATCAGCGCCGCCATCTGAAGTTCCGGATCCCGATGGAGCGGACCACGGTTCAGATCCGGCATGTCACGGGTAAAGGTTAGACGCGAAATTGCGAATACCAGAAACATAAAGATCAACAGTTCACCAAGGAACCCGCTTTGCGACCAATACAGCCCACCGACCGGAGAAATACCCGACGTCGATAGCGTCGACATGGCGTGGGTAATTGCAATGATCGGTTCCTCACCGACGATCAGCAATGTGACCCAGAGGACGGCGGTCAAAACAACATAGATCGGTGTCAACTGCGTTGTATATTTGCTGAGCCGTTCTGACGTGTTGGCGACGCGACTGATCTGGACAAAACTTTTGGCCTGATTGGCGGTTGTTCCTGCCGACCGCACCTCGAATCCGCCAAGGTTCAGGGGCGCAAGAATGGCGATCGCAGTGATCCATGTGAACAGACCACCCAGCCAACCAACCATCGCACGCCACAAATGCAGCGATGTGCTCATCCGCCACGGGCTGTCATAAAGCGTCGATCCGGTGGTGGTGAAATCGGAAACCATTTCGAACCACGCATCATAGAACGTGGTACGCCCGTGCGCGTCGTGGAATGGCACGGCAAGGAGGATCGGCAGCAGAATATAAGCCCCGACCAGCGTAATCAGGTGGCTCCTCGCGATCCGGCGCGGCGGACGGTTCCACGTCGCAAAGCCCACGAACGTGCACAAAAGCATTGTCAGGATCGCGCCATAGAAAAATGGCCGCGCCACGGCGAACTGTTCTGTCGCAAGCGCATGCGCAGCCGGCACGATCATCGCAATCGCGGAAATGCCCATCAGGAGCACATAAAACGGAAGCGATGAAATCCTCTGGCTCATCAGAAGAAGTCGATCGCCACCTGAAGAAGCTGTTCCACCGACGCCACATCGGCAGACATGGCAAAGATCGCCACGACGTCGCCCTCTTCTATTCGGAAATCACCGGTTGGTTTGTAGAACTGGCCTGCCCGCATCACGCCACCGATGAGCACACCTTCGGCAAACGCGATATTCCGCACTTTTTCGCCTGCAATCGGTGAGGTCCCCAGAACCTGCGCTTCGATCATCTCGGCTTCGGCATCGCCAATGGAATAAACGGCACGCACGCGTCCATGACGGATGTGACGCAGGATCGACGACACCGTGGTAGCCCGCGGGTTGATATAGGCGTCCACATCCAGCGGCCCCATCAGCGGCACAAGGGTCGGATCGTTGGTCAGACAGATCACCATCTTTGCGCCCAAGGATTTCGCCCGAACGGCCGTCAGCATGTTGGTTTTATCGTCATCCGTGATCGACAGGACAGCATCCGCGCTACTAACGTTTGCTTCTTCCAAGAGCGCCGAATCCAACCCGTCGCCATGCAGAACAATCGTTCGTTCAAGGTGGTCTGCAGCGAACTCGGCACGCTCCCTACTCTTTTCGATGACCTTAACGCGGACTTTTTCCGCTTTGTTTTCCAATGCACGCGCGACAGCCAAGCCGACATTCCCGCCGCCGACAATAACGATGCGTTCCTGCTTTTTGGTGGTCTTGCCGAATACTTCGAGCGTCCGGTTCGCATCCTCGGCCCGCGTAAAGACATAAACGTCGTCACCGGGAAAAATCTGGTCCGCAGGCAAAGGTGCAAACAGCGAACCATCACGGCGGATACCGACGACAATTGCATGAAGGGTTGAAAACAGGTCGCTCAACTGGCGCAAAGGCGTGTTGATAACCGGACAGTCTTCGGCAATCGAAATGCCCAAAAGCTGGGCCTTCCCGCCAAAGAAATTCTCTGTGTCAAAGGCCGAAGGGGACGCCAGACGTTGCAGCGCCGCCTCAGCCACTTCACGTTCGGGGCTGATGATCACATCAATCGGCATATGATCGCGCCGGTAAATATCTGCCGTCAGGGATTGCAGATAGCTCTGCGCGCGCAAACGGGCGATTTTCCGTTGAACGGAAAACACCGAATGCGCCATCTGACAGGTGACCATATTCACCTCGTCCGAGTGGGTCGCGGCAATAATCATATCCGCATCCCGCGCTCCGGCTTGATCCAGGACGTCAGGATAAGAGGCGTGCCCCGTGATGCCATTCACATCAAGCGTATCCATCGCGCGACGGACGAGCTCTTCGTTGTTGTCTACAACGGTGACATCATTGCGTTCTGACGACAGGTGACGTGCAATTTGCCACCCCACCTGACCTGCGCCGCAAATAATGACTTTCATAGCGATCCCATCCGGTTTTTTCGGGTTCACCTAACAACTGGCAGAACTGCGATAAAGCGTCAATCGGCCCCCAAAGCGACCTTAGGTCAACTTTGGCTTGATCTTACGTTTAGGTCATGCTTCTGATACAACCTACAAAAGTATTATTTTTACGCCGAACAAGTCGAAGTAGGTTATCATGTCTGAATCTCATCGTGCCGCTGTGTTATCAAAAGGTCGCATTAGTCAAAAACGAAGAACACGTACCCAGCTCCTCTCAGCGACCAGAGAAATGATGGCCGAAGGTGTTTCAATTACAGTGGCGAATGCAGCGGAACGTGCGGGAATTTCGACCGCGACCGCCTATCGCTACTTTCCTGATCCGGAGAGCCTGAAGCTCGAGGCGGTTATTGCCCAAGACCTGAACGACATCGAAGATTTTCTCAAGGAATTCAAAGTCCGATGCGCTGGAAGCCATGACCCGGTGGATCGCGTCATCTGCGCCCATAAAATCCTGATCGACTTTGTTCAAAAGAACGAACCGGGGTTTCGTTTGCTCGTTGCGACGTCACACCAGAAAGCAGCAGCGGCTTTCCCTGAGGCAGTTCTGCCGACAGAATTTTCCTTGCGACGATTGGAACTAATCCGAATGGCGCTTGAACCGCTCAGGAACAGCCTGGGCAGCGGTTTCACACGGGCTTGTCAGACGGTTTCACTCGCCTGCGGGCCAGAGCCCTATTTCATACTCAAGGACGATTGCGGTCTGAACGAAAGCGAAATCCTTCAGGTCAGCAGCTCCGCGCTCGTCGCGTTGGTGGATTCGATCGTCAAGGGAACGGACTAAACCGATCAGGTTTTGTCCAGTTCCGCGACGCGTGCCCCCGATTTGTTCGTCGTCACAACGCCCAACGACTTGAGTTTGCGGTGAAGCGCAGAGCGTTCCATACCGACAAACGCAGCCGTTCGGCTAATGTTGCCGCCAAACCGGTTGATCTGCGTTAGCAGGTATTCACGTTCGAACAGCTCTCGTGCTTCGCGCAGCGGCAGGGTGGCTAGAGCGCCGGACAGTACCACGCGACCTTCTTCTTCGGCAGCCTCTTCGGTTGCCGGAAGATCCTTTGCCCCGATCGGTTCGTCACTATCGCCAAGGATCAGCACCCGTTCGATCACATTCTTGAGCTGGCGGACATTCCCCGGCCACGGCATCGTCTGGAGCATCGCACGCGCATCTTCTGCAAGTTCGCGTATCGGAAGCCCCTGCGTCTGATTGAACATCTCGATGAAAAACTCCCCAAGGAGCGGAATGTCCTCTCGCCGGTCTTCAAGCGACGGCACCTCAATCGGCACAACGTTTAACCGGTGATAAAGCTCTTGCCGGAAATTACCGGCTTCAATCTCGGCGGTCAGGTCGCGCGTCGTCGACGAAATCACACGCAGATCGACCTGTATTTTTTCCGATCCGCCGACACGGGTGAAACGTTGATCTACAAGCACCCGCAGAATCTTGGACTGCGTCCCCTGAGGCATATCCGCGATTTCGTCAAAGTAGATCACGCCACCGTTTGCCTGCTCCAACAATCCCGGTTCGATCCCGTTTTCATTACTTTCGCGGCCAAACAGAACCTCTTCCATCCGTTCCGGATCGATCGAGGCAGAGGTCACAACGACAAATGGCGCATGTGCGCGGTTCGAATTGGAGTGGATGTAGCGCGCGGCGACTTCTTTGCCTGCCCCCGGACCACCAGTGAGCATGACCCGACCGTTGGACTTGGTCACTTTGTCCAGTTGGGATTTCATCGTGCGGTAGGACGCGCTCTCGCCAAGCATCTCGTGCGCAGGACCATCGGCACGTTTCAGTTCCTGATTTTCACGGCGAAGTCTGGACGTTTCCATCGCGCGCCGGATCACCACAAGAAGCTGATCGATATTAAAGGGCTTTTCGATAAAATCGTAGGCACCCTGCTTGATCGCAGCGACAGCGATTTCAATGTTGCCGTGGCCGGAAATGATAACGATCGGAATATCCGGTTGCTCTTTCTTGACCTTGGTCAGGATATCGATCCCGTCCATATGGCTGTCCTTGAGCCAGATATCGAGGATCATCAACGCAGGCTTTTCGGCTTCCAGTTCGGCCATGCACTCTGTCGCATTGGATGCAAGACGCGTGGAATACCCTTCGTCCTTGAGAATATCCGAGATCAACTCACGAATATCGCGTTCGTCATCTGTAATCAGAATATCGCTCATTTTCTTACCTCACGCAGGAATCTTATCCGCCGCAACCTCGGTCGGAAGGACGGGTATTTCGATCACAGCACGGGCACCGCAATGCCCCGTACCGTCATAACTGTCGGCATCCTCCAAACGGAGGCTACCACTATGTTCTTCAATAATTTTCTTAACAATGGGGAGGCCAAGGCCGGTGCCTTTCTCCCGCGTCGTGACATAGGGTTCGAACAAACGGCCCCGATCTTCGGGCAGGCCGACGCCATTGTCACTAATGGTGATCGTCGCCAATTCGTCCGTTACCGTCATTGCCACACGTATCTCGGATACGAAATCACCACCGAGGGTTTCTCTACGCGTTTCAATGGCTTCTCCGGCATTCTTTATCAGGTTGGTCAGGGCTTGACCGATCATCGTCGGGTCAACATCCACCGGCACTGCATTGCTGGGCGCCGAACATTTGATGATGACGTCAGGCTGCCCGGATTCCTGAAGGATGACAGCACCCTTCAGCAACTCGACCAGATCCTGCGACCGTTTTTCCGGTTCAGGCATGCGCGCGAACTTTGAAAACTCATCAACAATGCGTCGTAAGTCATTGGTTTGGCGAACAATAACTTCCGTCATCTGTTCCAGTGCCTCGGACTCTTCGCCAACTTTGGAACTGAACTTGCGTTTGATACGTTCCGCCGACAACTGGATCGGCGTTAGGGGGTTCTTGATTTCGTGCGCGATACGCCGTGCAACATCGCCCCAAGCCGCCGTCCGCTGCGCGCTGACAAGGTCCGTCACATCGTCAAAGGCCACAACGTAGCCCTCAAGGCTACCGTCCTCGGTCCGGCGTGTCCCCATACGCACCAGCAGGATTTCCTGTTTCCCGCTCCGAACAAGGTTCACCTGATCCTGAACAACCTCGCGACCTTCATCGCGTAACCTACTGTAAATTGCGGAAAATTCTGGAATAACCAACGGGAGGGCCGTTTCTTCGTGCTCTCCGCCGATATCCAACAAACGTTGGGCAGACCGGTTCACGAATGAGATTGCACCGTCGGGCGTAAGCCCTACCACACCGGACGTAATTGACGTCAGAACAGAGTCAAACAGGCGGCGGCGTTCTTCGATCTGGCGTGTGTTCTCAAGAAGCTCGCTTCTCTGTTCATTAAGCTGTTGCGTCATCCTATTGAAATCACGTCCCAATTGGGCGATTTCGTCGTCGCCTGACACCTCAGGAACACGCACGTTCAGGTCCCCTTCACCAACACGATGCGACGCTGTAACCAACCGCCCGACCGGACGGGCCAAACGTTCGGCAAACCAAAGGCCAAGCCAGATCGCGGCAAGGATCAGGATGACCGCAAAACCAAGGTAAACGAGCCCGAATTCGAACAGCAAACGTCCACGTTCGTTCTCTAACTGGTTGTAAAGGTTCACGGTTTCCTGAGTGTCATCCAGAAGGCTCAGAACGCTGCCATCCACCGAACGGCTGACGTAAAGATACCGGTCGAGAAAGCTCTCCAACGGGATAACGATACGGAATTCGTTGTTGTCCCAGTCCTCAATAATCAAAGAGCCCTGCTCGTCCGCAACGGCGATTTCTTCCGGTGTCAGCCGTTCCAGATCGAATTCATAAGACCCCACAGCGCGCGCGCGGAAATCACCGGCACTGTCGATCACGAAGGCTTCGGTCAGGCTCCGGTCGATCCGGGATTGTACGGCGGCGAGCGCCTCGCGCACCTCACCGTCCGACATGAACGGTGTCGCCTGACGTTTGAGGTTCAGGTAGGCCGCAAGGGATTCACCATCGCGCGTCAGTTCCCGTCGGTGTTCGTCCTTGTAGGCTTGGGCCGCTTCGAACGAGTTGTTCAACACGAGCTTTACGCGGGTCGAAAACCATCCCTCAAGGCCCATGTTGATCGAAAGCACTGCAAAAACAGCGACTAGAACCGTCGGGATCAGCGCCAACAACGCAAATACACCCGTCAGGCGCAAGTGCAGACGCGAACCGGCAGATCGTGCGCGACGGGCCGAAACCATCTTCGCCACGCGCTGCATGACCAGCGCCGCAACGACGAGGATGTAAACAAAGTCGATGAGCAGGATCAGGCGCAGCCCGTTGTCACCGGCTCCCTGATCCAACGGTCCCAGAACGATAAACGTCATTGCGACCAGAACCGGCCCGAGGATCACGAGACCCAACGTCGCCACATTCTGGACCAAACGCCGTCGCCGCCAGCGATTAAACTGACCGAGCATCTGCCCGATGAGAGAGTGCTTCACCCGCTCGTCCTGTAAAAAGCGGGATTTGTCCCGCGCCGCCATTATCGGGCAAAAGATGTCTTGCGACTCTTCTGC
Organism: Marivivens sp.; assembly: GCA_050298835.1. Taxonomy (GTDB): domain Bacteria; phylum Pseudomonadota; class Alphaproteobacteria; order Rhodobacterales; family Rhodobacteraceae; genus Marivivens. The sequence goes on along the minus strand of JBNKUW010000021.1, from coordinate 12,648 downwards.
CACATTTGTGTGGCGAATTTACATCAACTTACGGCGTCGTGTCACGCGGATATCAAGCTCTGTGATCTTTTTACGCAAAGTATTGCGGTTGATGCCCAGAAGATCGGCACATTTTGCCTGATTTCCACCTGTCGCATCTAGCGCAATTTCGATCAACGGGGTCTCTACTTCGCGCAAAATCCGCTGATACAGCCCCGGTGGTGGCAAAACGCCGCCGTGCAGAGCGAAATAGCGCCGCAGATGTTTGGCCACCGACGACGAAAGCTTGTCGCCTGCGTCCCCGCTCCGCAACGGTTCGATCGCCGGCTGATTGTTCAGCACCGCTTCCATTTCAGAGCGCGTGATCTCTTCTTCGGCCGCGGTCACAACAAGCCGGCGCATCGCATTCTCAAGCTGGCGGACATTCCCCGGCCAGCTATAGGCCCGCGCCAGATCAAGCGCGGATTGGGACAAATGGCGAGGCGGGACGCCCTCCCTCTCGGATCGCAAAAGGAAATGTTCGGACAACAGACCAATGTCATCAACCCGCTCACGCAAGGACGGTACCGTGATCGTGACGCCGGACAGACGATAGAACAGGTCTTCGCGGAACTCTCCGGATTCCATCCGGTTCATCAGGTCAATCTGGCTTGTCGCCATGATACGCGGGGCGTTTTCGCCCAGAGTATCCAGCATTCGGACGATCTTGGCCTGTGCCTCGTCGTCCAGATCTCCGACCTCGTCAAACAGCAACGAACCCGATTTCGCTTTCGACAGAACGGTGCTCGGCCCGTCCATGCCATCCAGATCACTCGGAGAGACAACGACAAACGGTAGGCTGCGGCGGTCTGACAGATCATGAATCGCGCGAGCAATCAGCGATTTGCCTGTGCCGCTTTCACCGGTGATCAGAACAGGGAGCTGGGTGTTCATCACCCGCGCAACCAACCGGTAGAGTTCCTGCATCGCCGCCGTCCGGCCAACCAAAGGCAAATCCCCTGCCCGATCATCGTTTTCCGGCCGCGGCGACGGGACCCTGCGTTTAACCTCAAGCGCACGCGCGGTGCGTTTCATCAGATCCGGCAGGTCGAACGGTTTCGGCAAATAATCGTATGCGTCTGCTTCGGCCGCCTGAATGGCAGTCATGATCGTGTTCTGCGCGGAAATAACGATGACAGGAAGCCCCGGACGGGCCTCTGCGATCTTGGGCAATTGTTCGAGCCCGTTCCCGTCCGGCATTACAACGTCCGAAATCACAAGATCACCCTTACCCTCTTCGACCCAGCGCATCAGCGTCACGAGCGAAGAGGTTGCATGGACCTTGCACCCTGCTCGGGTCAGGGCTTGGGTCAGAACCGTACGAATTGTGCGGTCGTCATCGGCGACTAGAACGGTACCGTCCATTAGGAATCTCCATCAATGAGCTGAAGGTCTTTGGGTGCAATAGGCAGGGAAATGCGAAACACGGTTTGCCCGGGGATCGAATCCACCGAAATCCATCCTCCGATGTCCGCGATCAGTTTGGACACAAGCGCAAGGCCGAGCCCGGTGCCATTTTCGCGCCCCGAAACAAAGGGTTCGAATACATCCGCCGCGATTTCCGGCGGCAGGCCCGGGCCATCGTCGATAATCTCGACTTGAAGCGGCAAACGGGCATGGGTGCCATCAGGGCGACGAACACGCAACGACGGATCATAAAAAGTATGCAGGCGAATGCTCCCGCCGGAAGTTCCGGCCTCGGACGCATTTTTGAGAAGGTTCAAAAACACCTGAAGCAGTTGATCCGCGTCTGCCATCGTCTGCGGCAACGACGGGTCATAGTCTTCGAGGAACATCATATGTGCCCCGAACCCGACCGATGCCGACTGGCGCGCCCGATCAAGAATATCGTGGATATTGACCGGCTTCAGGATGGGCGGACGAAGGTTCCCGAACTGTTCTACCTGCTCAAGTAGCTTCACGATCCGGCGGCATTCATCCACGATCAGATCGGTCATCTCCAGATCGTCGGGCGCAAGGTTCATGGACAACAGTTGCGCCGCCCCCGTGATCCCTGCCAGCGGGTTCTTAATCTCGTGAGCCAGCATCTCTGCCATGCCGATCGCGGATTTCGCGGCCTTGCCAGAGGAGGTGTTCATCGTCATCCGGCTCGCAATTTCACGCGGCGAAATCATCATCACCATAGAGCCGTTGCTGCCCTGAAGCGGTGAAAACTGGATATTACACTGAAGCGGCGGCCGTTCTCCTGATCCGACGTCCACGTCATTCACAAAAAGCGAAGACCGGTTTACCCGCGCGCGTTCGAAGGCCTCTTCGATCGGGGCATCCACCATGACCTTTTCCCACAGATTTGCACCCGTGAGGGATTTGGACGACAGGTTTAGAAAGCTTTCCGCAGCAGGGTTGCTATCAAGGATCGTGTCATCGTCGCCCAGCAGCAACGCAGGCACCGGCAAAGAATTCCAGAGGTTCTGATCGCTGATCATGCGGCAGCCCTTTCCGTCGCGGCCAGCGCCTCGGGCAAGAGGGCCAGAACTTTGGCAGGGGATTTTTCCGTCAGAACACTCCGGCGAAGCTCTGTCGACGGCGCGCGCTGATCCATGTACCAGCCAAGATGCTTGCGGGCGACACGGTGGCCCAAATCAATTCCATAAAAGCTCAACATCGCCTCGTAATGCTCTGATACCATTTCGATAAAATCTGTCTCATCCGGTTCACCGGAATAGGTTTCGCCGGACAATTCTGCGGCAATTCTCGCCAGCATCCACGGTTGCCCTTGGGCACCGCGTCCGATCATCACACCATCCGCGCCCGACTGGTCGAGCGCCGTTCTAGCGCTTGGTCCGTCAACGATATCGCCATTCGCAATGACCGGAACCGTCACCGCATTTTTGATCCCGCGGATCGCTGACCAATCGGCAGAGCCTTTGTAGAACTGGCAGCGTGTCCGTCCGTGGATTGTCACCATCTGAACACCGGCGGCCTCCGCCCGTTGGGCAAGCTCTGCGGCATTCAGCATGTTGTCATCCCAGCCAAGGCGCGTTTTCAGGGTCACTGGAATATCAACCGCCTCAACCACGGCTTCGATCAACGTCAGCGCGTGATCCAAATTCTTCATCAATGCAGAACCAGAGTACCCGTTGGTCACTTTCTTGGCGGGGCACCCCATGTTGATGTCGATCATTCGTGCGCCGTTTGCTTCGACCAAACGCGCCGCTTCGCCCATCCAATAGGCGTCCTTGCCCGCGATCTGCACTGCTGTATTTGCTTGATCGTAGCCCAGCTCTGCCTTTTCGCGAACGCCCGGTTTTGCTTGAATCATTTCCTGACTGGCCACCATCTCAGAGACCACCCACCCCGCACCGAAACGCCCGACCAATTGCCGGAACGGCAGGTCGGTGATCCCCGCCAACGGGGCCAAAGCCACGCGGGGCGTCAGCGCCACATCGCCAATGACAAGGGAATCAGTGATGTCCAAAGGTTTGCTCATTTGTTGTGCGTTCGGCCTAGAAGTAGACTTTCACTTCCAAAGTCACAACGCAATCAGGGGCGAAAACCGCTACATTCGGTGCGTTTGATTAATTATTGTGCAAATAGCCCTGCGATCCATCAGGAATTGCCTGCCCCGTCGCACCATCGTAGAGAGTGACAGAACAAAAGAGGCCGAGCCGATATGAAAACAGCCGCGATAATCGTCGCTGCAGGTCGCGGAACCCGCGCCGGAGGCGATCTGCCAAAGCAGTGGCGCATCGTAGCCGGGCAAACCGTCCTTGAACGAAGCCTGTCACTGTTCTCCCATTTCGACAGACGCGTCGTAGTTCTGCATCCCGATGATATAGACCGCGCCGCCCATCTGGGTGATTGCATCATCGTTGCGGGTGGTGCGACACGTGCCGACTCTGTTCGCGCCGGTCTTGACGCCCTGCGGAACGATGCACCGGACATCGTGCTGATCCATGACGCTGCCCGCCCGCTCTGCCCGCGGTCCGTTATTGATCGGGTTGCTGAGGCGCTGGCATCCCATCCGGCGGCGGCCCCTGCTCTGGCTGTTGTTGATGCGCTCTGGCAGGGGAACGATGGCCGCGTCGCCGGAACACAGGACCGGACCGGACTCTATCGTGCACAGACGCCGCAAGGGTTCCGCTATCCAGATATCCTCGCTGCACACAACGCACATCAGGGCGACGCCGCCGATGACGTGGAAATCGCCCGCACCGCCGGTCTTTCTGTCGCCATCGTCCAAGGCGACGAAGCCAATTTCAAAATCACCACGCCCGAAGATTTCGCACGGGCCGAACGACATCTGAGGTCCGATATGGATATCCGCACAGGCAACGGTTTCGACGTTCACGCGTTCGAAGACGGCGATCACGTCTTTCTTTGCGGCGTGAAAATCCCGCATGACAAGAAACTCAAAGGTCACTCCGACGCTGACGTTGGCATGCACGCTGTCACGGACGCGATTTATGGCGCACTGGGTCAGGGTGACATCGGCCAGCATTTTCCGCCGTCTGATCCGCAATGGAAAGGTGCCGCGAGCCACATCTTCCTTGAACATGCTTGTGCATTGGCGCGCCAACAGGGCTTCATGATCACCCATATCGATTGCACCCTGATCTGCGAACGCCCCAAGGTCGGCCCGCATGCCGCCGCGATGAAGACCGAAATGGCCCGCATCATGGGCCTGACCGAGGACCGCGTCAGCGTCAAAGCGACCACCTCCGAACGTCTGGGCTTTACAGGTCGGGAAGAAGGCATAGCCTCAATCGCAACTGCAACACTGGTGAAATCATGAGCCGACTGATCGCGACATTCTTTTATGTGGGCTACCTGCGCCCTGCCCCCGGCACTTGGGGATCGGCGGCGGCTGTCGCCCTTGGCCTGATCCTTCATGGCATCGGGAACTTCCCTTTGTTGTTGGTCGCAACACTCGCAGCCATCGGCTGGGGATTCTGGGCCTGTGAACGTGAACTGGCAGACCGTCCGGGCGACGACCCGTCGGAAATCGTAATTGATGAGGTCGCGGGCCAGTGGCTCGCCCTGCTCGCTCCGTCCTTCGGGTTCTGGATGATGGGGCTGGATAGCTGGCACTTCCCCTATCCGGGTTGGGTTGGCGCGTTCGTCTTCTTCCGCCTGTTTGACATCTGGAAGCCGTGGCTCGTTGGCCGCGCGGACCGTCGACATGATGCCGTTGGCGTCATGCTTGACGATCTCTGGGCCGGTCTTTTTGCCGCCATCGCGACGATGATCGCCGCTGGCATTGCGCACGGGTTCCTGATGTGACCCGTGCCGAACGCCTCCTGACCCTCGCCCGTGACAAGGGCGTCATGATCGCCACCGCAGAGAGCTGCACCGGCGGTATGGTCAGTGCGGCGATCACCGATATCGCAGGAAGCTCTGCGATCTTTGACAGGGGCTTCGTGACCTACACCAATGCCGCCAAGGTCGCGATGCTGGGCGTGTCTCCTGAAACGCTCGACGCGCACGGAGCCGTAAGCGAAGAGGTCGCCCGTGAAATGGCAATGGGCGCCATTGCCAATTCCGACGCACGGCTTTCTGTCTCGATCACCGGCATCGCTGGCCCCGGCGGATCAGAGCACAAACCAGAAGGCCGCGTTTGTTTTGGCATCGCTTCGGGATCATTCTGCCAGACCGAAACACGCGAGTTCGGCGCCCTTGGTCGCGCCAACGTTCGTCGCGCTGCCCGCGACCACGCTCTGGATTTGTTGATTGCCGCGCTGGATTCAAGTTCGCACAATTTGTAATCCCTGCCTGACTATTGCGATTAAATTTTGTGCGTTTACCAAACTGCCCCTTTATTTAGCATCCATATCGCACCCCGCCTCTTTCCTATGCAGAGTTAATCCGTCTTTTGGCGTCTCAAACGGGACAAACCAACTACGGAGAAGACAATGAACGGAGCGGATACCGCCTGGATCATCGTCGCGACGGCCCTTGTGCTGTTCATGACATTACCCGGACTGGCGTTGTTTTACGGCGGCCTGGTTCGCGCGCGCAACGTGCTGAGCGTTTTCATGCACGTCTTTGCGATCGCCTGTCTGATGAGCGTACTGTGGCTCGTCGCTGGATATTCGATTGCCTTTGGTGGCGACGGCGCCATCTGGGGCGGCCTGTCCAAAGCGTTCCTTATCGGTATCGATGAAAACACGCTGTCGGGCACCATTCCCGAAGTGTTGTTCTTTTCCAGATGACCTTTGCGATTATCACACCGGCGCTGATCATCGGAGCCTATGTCGAACGGATCGGCTTTGGATTTGTCCTGACCTTCTCCGCGCTCTGGATGCTTCTTATCTACGCTCCGGTCACACACTGGATCTGGGGTGGCGGTTTCCTTGCAGCGATGGGCACAACCGATTTTGCCGGTGGTATCGTTGTTCACGAAACCGCAGGCATTGCAGCGATCCTGCTCGCGATCGTCCTTGGTCCGCGCAAAAATGCCCACACGCCGCCCCATAACCCAGGTCTCGTCTTTATCGGCGCCGGCATGCTCTGGGTCGGCTGGTTCGGCTTTAACGGTGGTTCGGCTCTTGCCGCTGACGGGTCCGCTGCAATGGCGATCACCGTAACCCACCTGTCGGCCGCCACGGCCTCGCTGACATGGGCGCTCTGGGAACGTATCAAGTTCGGGCGCGCTTCGCTCGTGTCGATCGTCACGGGGTCAATCGCCGGTCTTGCCTCGATCACACCCGCCGCAGGGTCGGTTGGTCCTATCGGTGCGCTGATTATCGGCGGTGTCGCCGGTGTCCTTTGCCAAGAAGCCGTGCTCCTTATCCGTGATCGTCTAAAGATCGACGACTCTCTGGACGTCTTCGCGGTTCACGGTGTCGGCGGCATCTTTGGTACGATCATGATCGCCGTTTTCGGTGGTGCCACTTGGGGTGCTCAACTTGGCGCGCTTGCTATCGTCGGTATCTTCACCGTCGTCGGCACCATGATCATCATCTACGCTGTCAAAGCCGTCTTCCCGATCCGCGTTGATCTGGAAACCGAAACCAACGGCCTTGACCTTTCGGTGCATGGTGAACGGGCTTACGAGCTGAATTCTTAACCCCCGTCGCCTTTTCATCTTTCTGAAAATACTCCGCCGGAGGCATCGACCCGCAATATGCGGGTCGATTTCGTTTGTACGACATGCGGTTCTTTTGAATAGGGGCCGCTCTCTTTGTCGTAGGCATTGTCACATGACGCCGCCGGACCCGTTACGATTAAGTAATCAAGTCAGGTGATTGCCCATGAATATACTCGTCTCTCTTGCAGCGGCTGTTGCGCTCTTTCTGATTACGATTGTGGCGCTCAGCGTGTCGTTCTTTCGGCGCGGACGGGTGTATTGTCCGGATTGCGGCCATAAAACCGCGCTTGTCACGCGCCACCCCACCCAATGTGCCGATCAATTTCAAATTGGGCGCGGGCTTGAAACCGTGACCTGCAAATCCTGTGGATACAGCCACACTGATACCTATGTGATCCCGAGGGTGACGGATGACGTAACAGACCGGATCGCCCCAGCCGATGAGTTCACCGGCATAAACCCGAGCGAAAGCGCCAACAACGACTAGGAAAATAGCTCCCGCGCGCGGGCCTCGAACGCACGGACAATTCGCGTCATCGCTTCGTTAAAGAACATGCCCGCGGCGCCCTGTAGCAGTTTGCTCTTGAATTCGAAGTCCACTTCGAACGACACCTCGCAACCGCCGTCCACATCGCGGAATTTCCAGACCGCATCCAGATGTTTGAACGGGCCGTCGATGTAGGATGTGTCGATCTGTTTCTTGTCGTCCCAGAGCGTCACGCGAGAGCCAAAGCTTTCGCGGAAGACTTTGAACGACACCACGAGGTCACACATCATCAACCGGTGGTCTTCGTGTTGCGCGACAGACCGAATGCGCGCCCCTGCCGTCCACGGCAGAAATTTCGGGTAGCTTCCCACGTCTCCGACCAGATCGTACATTTGCTGTGCGCTGAAAGGCAGAACTTTTGTCTCGGCGTGATGTGGCATTCGGGTCTCTTGGTGATCTTTGATTGTTCCTACTTACGGACCAAACGGATCAGTGCAACCCCCTCCCATGTCATTCCTTGTGCGACGAATTCACCTTTGACTAGGGCATCGGCATTTTGCACAAACGTGAGGGACACCAGGAGGATGCTATGCCACACCGCCCCTACGTGGTCGAAGAACTCATCTCGGCCAAGGCGATTGCCGCCCGGATTGAAGAGCTTTCCAAGGAAATCGAAACCGAATTTGCCGATACCGACAAGCTTTTCGTCGTTGGTCTTCTTCGGGGATCGTTTGTGTTTATCGCCGATCTGGTTCGGGAAATCTCTCTCCCTGTTGAGGTCGATTTTCTTGAGGCAAGCTCTTACGGGAACAAAACCGAAAGCAGCCGCGAGGTGCGGATTTTAAAGGACTTGCGCGGCCAGATCGAAGGACGTGACGTGCTGTTGGTCGAAGATATTGTCGACACGGGGCACACGCTGGCCCGCGTCACCGAATATCTGGGCACCCGCCATCCCGCACGGATGAAAACCATCGCCCTGCTGGACAAACCTGCCCGACGCGAGGTGCCCTTTTCCGCTGATTGGATCGGATTTAAAATACCGGATGAATTCGTTGTCGGCTATGGGATCGATTTTGCCCAAAAGAACCGGAACCTGCCCTTTATCGGCGCCGTGAAATTCGTTCAGGATTAAACGTATAAGGCGGTTTTTGGCATTTGCCTGCCAGTACACGAGATCGTGGCTGGTTGTAACATTTTCTCGCCCTAACATAGGACCTAAAGTTTTTTGCAACTGGAGGTTCTAACATGAAAAAAATCTTACTTTCTGCTGTCCTGCTCGCAGTCGCCCTTCCGGCCGCTGCCCAAGACGTGAATGCCGCGATTAAGGCCCGTCAGTCCCATATGGGCCTAATGGCCTTTAACATCGGGATTCTCGGGAGCATGGCACGGGGTCTGAGCGACTATGATGCGGACGCCGCACAGGCTGCTGCTGACAATATCGTGACCATGACCCAACTGAACCAAAGCGGTTACTGGCCCGCCGGTTCGGACAGCGACAGCGTCGCAGAAAGTAATGCCCTCCCCGCTATCTGGACCGACTTTGGCGGTGTGATGGAACGCGGGGCCGCGCTAAGCACTGCAGCTATGAACCTTCAGGCAGTGGCCGGAGACGGGCTTGAAGCGATGCAAGGCGCACTCGGACCGCTTGGCGGGGCCTGTGGGGCTTGCCACGAAGACTACCGCAAACCGCGCGAGTAATCCCTGATGAGAGTTGTCTTGCCAGCCGCCTGCATTGTCGTTGTCGGTGCAGTGGCAGCATGGGGTTTGACGGCTCCGAAAACACTGAGTGAGGCCGACCTGTCCGGCCTCACTCCCGATCCTGTTGCCGGTGCTCTGACTTTTGCAGCGGCGGGCTGTGCGTCCTGCCACGTTGCGCCGGATGACAAAGGTGAAGACCTGGTTTTGTCCGGCGGAACAGCGTTCACATCGCCATTCGGTACATTCTACGCTCCAAACATTTCGCCATCTGACCAAGGTATCGGCCAGTGGAGCGATGCCGAAATCGCCAATGCCGTGGTTCACGGTGTGAATGCCGACGGTCAGCACCTTTATCCGGCGTTTCCCTATACGTCTTATGAACGGGCGGATTTGCAGGATGTGGTGAATCTGGTCGCCTATCTGCGCACCCTGCCCGCGTCAGACCAAACATCCCGCCCCCACGACGTCGGATTTCCGTTCAACATCCGGCGGTCTCTTGGCGGGTGGAAGCTTCTGTTTGATCATCCTGACCCCGTTGTCACAGGTGATCTGACTCCAGAACAACTCCGTGGCCGCGAAATTGTCGAAGGTCTTGGTCATTGCGGAGAATGCCACACAGCCCGAAATGCGCTGGGGGGGCTGGAATATGACCGCTGGCTTGTTGGCGCCGCAAATCCAACCGGAGACGGACGCATTCCAAATATCACACCTGCCGCGTTGAATTGGAGCAAGGCAGATATCGCCGAATACCTCCGGTCCGGCTTTACACCCGACTATGACACCGCTGGTGGCGAAATGGCTGAGGTGATCCGCAACACAGCGCAGCTAACAGACGACGACCGCAACGCCATCGCCGCCTATCTGAAAATCGTGCCTCCGGTGGCAAGCGAATGACATGACATGCGGCCAGAGTTCTGAAACGATTGCCGCATGTTCTGCCTTTTCCGAAATGCGCTCCGCTTTTTCTGGTCCGGTCAGGTCCGGACCTTTGCCGGACTGGCCGCGGTTCTGCTGGGCGGACGGGCGTTCGTTTATCTGATCTCACTCGGCATAACCCAAGCAGCCCCAAGGGGCATCTGGATCGTTTTCGGGGTGATCGACCTCTGGATCGTGATCTGGCAATTGGTCGGTGGGCTACGCTACGCTGACAGGATCACCCGCGAAGACGGTGATATGGCGCGGTCATGGGGCAGCTACCTGTTGCTTCTTGCGACTGTGATTATGTTCCTGATGGGGGTCATTGGCCGCCCGCCTGTTACCAATCCGCCCCCGCCACCCGTGCTACGCGGAATCGACGGCCCTATCGACCCGCTCCCGTTCGACGGCACCACCGCCACTATCGAAGGTGATATCAGCTATGGCACCTTCAACAGTCTTGTCGAAACGCTCCGCCTCCACCCTGAGGTGCGGACCGTATCGCTTCACAGCAACGGTGGATTGGTCCACGCGGGTCGGGCAATTGCGAAGCAGATCGAAATTCACAGGCTGGATACGCACGCGGACGGGCTCTGTGCATCGGCCTGTGTTCTGGCCTTCCTTGCGGGGACACACAGAACGCTCGGTCCTGACGGGCAGCTCGGGTTTCATGGATATTTCGATGGATCGGATGTGCTGGTTTTCAACACCGCCGACCAACAGGCCCGCGATATTGACTATCTGACCACCCGAGGCATCGATGCCGTTTTTCTGGAACGCGCCTACGGGACGCTGCCGCCGGACCTTTGGATACCGGATGAGGACACCCTGCGCGCGGCGGGTGTCCTCACGGACTGATCAGCCCAGCCCGAGTTTTTTATTCCGCGCCTCGCGCAACTGCGCAAAGTCATCGCCCGCATGGTAGGACGACCGTGTCAAAGGCGTTGCGGACACCATCAGGAAGCCTTTGCCATAGGCGGCTTTTTCGTAGGATTTGAAGTCGTCCGGCGTGATGAAATCCATCACGGCATGGTGTTTCGGCGTCGGCTGGAGGTACTGACCGATGGTCAGGAAATCCACGTTCGCTGATCGCATGTCATCCATGACCTGAAGCACTTCGGAACGTTTTTCACCCAAACCAACCATCACGCCGGATTTGGTGAACATCGACGGATCGATTTCCTTGACCCGTTGCAATAAGCGCAGCGAATGGAAATACCGCGCACCCGGACGGACCGAATGATAAAGTCCCGGCACGGTTTCAAGATTGTGGTTAAACACATCCGGTTTCGCCGCAACCACGGTTTCCAGCGCGCCCGCGTCACATTTCAGGAAGTCGGGCGTCAGAACTTCGATCGTGGTTTCCGGAGACCGGTGACGGACCGCGCGGATGGTCTGGGCGAAATGTTCGGCCCCGCCGTCTTTCAGGTCATCACGGTCAACAGAGGTAATAACAACGTGCTTCAAGCCCAGCTTCTTTACCGCGTCCGCCACACGACCCGGCTCGAACTGGTCCAGATCATCCGGACGGCCTGTTGCGACGTTGCAGAAGGTACAGCCGCGCGTACAAATCTCGCCCATGATCATCATGGTTGCGTGGCCTTGGCTCCAGCATTCGCCAGCGTTGGGGCACCCTGCCTCTTCGCAAACCGTGGCCAGCTTGTGCTCGCGCATGATCTGGTGAGTTTTCTTATAGCCGTCTGACGTAGGCGCCTTCACGCGGATCCATGACGGTTTCTTGGGCTGGGCATTGTCCGGCCGGTGCGCCTTTTCAGGGTGACGCTGGTCGGGGATTTTCAGATCACGCATAGGACCTCCTCCACGGCGGTGTTCACCTGCAAATAGCGCCAAGCCCCACCAAAGGCAACGAATGGCCGCTATGCGTTACAGTAATTTCCGACAATGGTTGAGATTGATCTGGAATCATTCTAATTAGCCTCCAGACTATCAAAGAACATCATACTCAATTGGAGATCCCGATGCAGGTTGGCTTCAAGCTTCCCCAGATCACTTTCAAAACCCGTGTCCGCGACGAATCCATCGAAGGTCCGAACCCCTTCCGCTGGCAGGACATGACCACCGATGATTACTTTGCCGGTAAGCGCGTCGTCCTGTTCTCGCTCCCTGGTGCGTTCACCCCGACCTGCTCTACCTACCAGCTGCCGGGTTTCGAAAAAGGCTATGACAACTTCAAAGCCCAAGGCATCGACGAAATCTACTGCATGTCGGTGAACGACTCTTTCGTCATGAACAAATGGGCTCTCGACCAGAACCTTGAAAACGTAAAAGTCATCCCCGATGGCTCTGGCGAATTCACCCGCCGCATGGGTATGCTGGTTCGCAAGGACAACCTTGGCTTTGGTCTGCGGTCGTGGCGCTATGCTGCCATCATCAACAACGGTGTGATCGAAGCATGGTTCGAAGAGCCCGGCCTTGCTGACAACCACGGCGAAGACCCCTATGGCGTTTCCTCGCCCGA
>JBNKUW010000020.1:0-23984 GCA_050298835.1 Marivivens sp. | reverse complement strand
AATCTGCGCCATCCATTCTAGCGAACCGTTCGGAAGCAGCGTGAACAGCGTCACCCCGTCATCCGCCCCACCGGCTGCGACCCAAATACGACCGTTGGCTTCGGCGATTGAGAGCGCGTTTACCCCTGCAAAACGCGTCTGCAGCCCGTCAACGATGTGGTCAACCACGCTCAATGCTCCGCCAGCGCCCATTCGCAGAACGCTAAGCGAATTGCTCTGCCCTCCGGCGACGATCACATAGGTTGCACCTGCATGGGTGATCGCTTCAATCGCGGTGGGGGCTGACACCCAAAGCCCGTCCGAGGCGCTATATCCCGTTCCGCCGGAGAGCGTTCCGTCAGGCTGCACAGACCAAACGGTGACGCCGTTTTCCTCGAGCGCGGCGGTGATGAGGTATTGGGAACCACCGGAGCTGACGGTCGTCGAGGCGGTGATGTCGGCACTGAAAGTCTGGTTGGTATCTGCGTAGGTCCGGTCCCCGATGACGGCACCATCGGTTCCAAGTTGCAACGCGACCGTTCCGGCGTCAGGCGTCAGGCCACCGAAAACAGAGATCGTTCCGTTCCCCGTGACCAGAGCCGAGGCCGCGACCATATCTGCGCCCCAACCAAAGGTTCCAAGATCGCTATGTAGTGACAGGGTGCCCCCCGATACGTCGAGCAACTGGAGGCTATTTCGGTCCCCGCCGCCCAAAAGTACCGCCGCCCCGCTTTGTAATTGAAGCGGCGTCAGATACGCGTCGAGCCCTGCCACATCGGGAAAAGTGTAGGAGTAGCTGTCAATCGCTGCCAAGTTCGCGGTCCAGCTGTCAACAGACCCTCCGGCCCGCGTTGTGCCGACCAAAACACCGTCGATCCAAATCAGATCACGATAAAGCGCAGTGCCTGATTGGCCTGAAAAAAAGAGTTCCATGTTCCACCCCCACGGTTTGAACAGGATCAGCTTTTCCAGAAATCACGGATCGGGCGTGCCGAGAGCACGGCAGGTTTATGGCCTTTCGCTCCGGTTTATTTCAAAGGTGATTAGAATGTCAGAGAATGCGGTCCTGATGCGCGCGCAGAAGCAAGAGCCCCGCAACCAGCGTGACCAAGGCAAAACCGAACCCGTAGAAAACTGACAGATCGGATGGATGGTAGCTGTGGTAAATCCCCGAACGAACGGCTCCTACGGCGTGCGTCAGCGGGTTCCACCAGATGACAGAGCGCAGCGGATCAGCAAGGTTTTCGGGAACGAAAAAGACCGCCGATGACAAAAAGATCGGACGAGCGAGGATTGCCCAGATACGTCCCCAAACTTCGAACCGGCCGGTGAGATAGGCATTCAGCGTTCCAATCCCGATACCAATCCCTGCGGCCATAGAGAAACCGATGAGTATTGGCGCCAGACGTAGGGTTGAGGGATGATCGATCACGGCAAAGATCCCCGCGAAAATCAGAACCGAAACCAGCACCCCTGCAGTCAGGTGCAGAAGGGCCCGCGCAATGAGTGCGTCAATCCAAAGAACCTTTGGGTAAGACAACAGAGGCCGCGAATACCGCAAGCCGTGCATCAATTTGCCCGAGAGTTCGCTGTAAATGTGAACGGGCAGAAAACCGGTCGCGTAGAATAGCATAAATGACCGCCCCAGTGACGGGACATGAAAGACGAACGAAAAGCCCAGAGCAAGCAAAACGATGAACCCGACCGGTTCGAGAATCGCCCATAGAAAGCCGCCGGGTGTACGCCCGTAGGTCGCAGAGACCTCCCTTAGTAGGAGTGCCAAAACCGACCTGACGCTCTCAAACTGCAGCGGCTTCATGTAAACCCGATCTTTGTTCATGGTGCACTTCTATCCTAAAGTGCGGCAAACCTATAATGCGACTATACATTTTGGTCTGACCCTAACCCTCTAGATCAAGGTTTTCTTCAGAAAGTGATTGGCATCTTTGCCTTCTGGACGCCACAATTATAGCGTGAAATGTTTTAGATGCCTTTAACTCTGACAGTTTAGGCATAAATCGAAGCAACCCGGGTGGACCGAAAGGGGGCACGACCTATGGGCTACATTGTTGAAACAAGCGACGCTCCGGCGAATAGGTCGACGACCTATTCTCTGACTGTGGGCGACTTTTTCAGTGGTGTAGCGACGTCTGGCAATGACGACTGGGTCAAGGTCGATATGGTCGCCGGTCAAGACTATGCAATCGGGCTTGTCGGGACGGGCGCGATGGAGGTCGGCCTGGATGATACCTATCTGACGCTCTACGATCAGGACGGCCAGCAGATCGCGGTGGATGATGACGGCGGGCCGTCGCTAAACAGCACAATCATCCATACCGCCGGTTACACCGGTTCCTACTATGTCTCGATCAAGGGATATGACTCTAGCAACACCGGAACCTACAAGCTTTCGTTCTTTGACGGCACGCTCCCGACCTATGACTATGAAATGGGTGCAGGGGCGCTTTTGGCCACGCGCCTGAGCTGGGCTTCGGCGGCCACGCAGCCAGCAACACTTAATTGGGCGTTCCGCAGCACAGGAACAGAGCCGAATTTCTCAACCGCGACACCGGCACAAAGAACCGTCGTGAGCTCTATCCTCAGCGATCTTGCTGCGGCAACAGGTCTGACGTTGAATCAGGTCAATCCCTCAGGAACGTCGGACAATGCGACGATCCTTGTTGGTGGGTATTCGCAAAATGACGGCATTGGTGCCTACGCCTATTTGCCCGGATCAACTGCGTATTCGAATTTCGCCGGTGACGTTTGGCTGAATAACAACTCGGTTTCCGGAACGTCGCTTCCTTACGGGAGCTATGACTATTTCGTGCTGATCCACGAACTTGGCCACGCATTCGGCTTGAACCACCCCGGGGACTATGACGCATCGACGGGACCGATTACCTATGTCGACGATGCCCAATTTGTCAGCGACACCCACCAGTACACTGTCATGAGCTATTTCGAAGAGGGGATCACGACGACCGACGTCGGGGTCTATCCGCAGACCTATATGCTCTATGACTACTATGCGCTTCACGAGCTTTACGGCACGAGCACGGCATTCCACAGCGGCAACACCACATACGGCTTTAATGCCACGGTTGGTGGTCCGTATAACTGGGCAACCAACTCCTCTCCGCTGATGAGCATTTATGACGGCTCTGGCACCGACACTATCGATTTATCCGGATACACCGGCTCACAGATGCTGAACCTTAATCAGGGCAGTTTTTCGAATATTGCGGGCTATACCGCCAACGTTTCAATCGCGTTTCATGCCCAGATCGAAAACGCCATTGGTGGCAGCGGGGCTGACACGATCTATGGCAACGAACTCGCCAATGCTGTCTATGGCCTGAATGGCAATGACTCTCTCTTTGGTGGGGCCGGAAACGACAACCTTTATGGCAACCTGAATCACGACACGATTTATGGCGGCGCAGGGAGCGACGTCATCCGGACAGGCTGGGGCAACGACAGGGTTTATGCCGAAGACGGGAATGACACGGTTTATGGCTACCGTGGCCACGACTGGATTTACGGTGGGGCCGGAAACGACAGCCTGATCGGGGACCGTGGACGCGACGTTTTGAATGGCGGCACGGGGAACGATTACCTCCACGGCGGCGCAGACAACGATTTCCTAGCCGGAGAAGAAGGTGACGACACCATCATTGGCGGTGACGGTGACGACAGTCTTTTCGGGTTTATCGGCGATGATGAGCTTCACGGTTGGAGCGGGAACGACTTTATCAACGGTGGTGATGGCAACGATTTCCTTGCTGGGAATGACGGCAACGACAGCTTGAACGGAATGGTCGGCAATGACCAATTGTTCGGTGGTGATGGAGCGGATGTTCTGGACGGTGGCGACGGGGACGACCTGTTGCGCGGCGGTTTGGGCGTTGACCAATTCATCTTTAACAGCGGACGTGACCGGATCGGCGATATGACCGATAACGTGGATACGATCCAGCTCGACCGGAGTAAGCTGGGATTGTCCGGCTGGACGGTTCAGGACGTTGTGAACCTTGCCGCAAGCCAAACTGACGGGCTGTTTTTCGACTTTGGAAACGGAAACACGCTCTTTGTTGTCGATTGGGTGGACGCATCCGGACTGAACAACGACCTAATCTTTATCTAGTGCGTTAATGGCCGATCCAGCACGGATTGGATCTTTGCCTGATCGAGCGGCTCTGACAGCCAGTCAAACACTGGCTGCAATCCCTCTGGGTTGCTCTCGAATTCTTCGTATCGGGTACGGATAGCGCGGTCCGGATAGCGGGTCGCGTAGTCATCGAACCGCGCGTCCATCGTTTCAACCAGTGAATACACGTCCTCTCGTGCCCAATCCCGCCACCAAGCAGAATCGGCGACGTCCTCCTTGGCGCGGCTGTTAAAGATGAAGCGGGCGTTTTTGAACTGATGATGCATGAAATCAAGCATCATCGGGAAATCATCACCCAATGCATTGTAGCGGATTTCCTTGAAACCGATCCAACGGACATTCGGTGGCGGCACCAGCACGTTTTCAACGAATGCATCGACCATCGCAGCCCCGAACCGGACCGGTCGCATTTCGTGGGCCCCGAACCAAGGATGTTCTGCTGTGCGTTCTTCCTCACCCCAGCTAAAGCGAGTCATCCGAATGCGGCGGGCCGCCCCCCATAGGCTTTCCATCGCGTTGTGGTTCTCGCCACGGATCGTTGCTCCGTCGATTGTCATCAACAGGTTTTGAAGGAGGGTCGAACCGGATCGGCCGTAGGTGACAACGAAAACGCATCCTTTGAGATGCGGATAGTGGCGGTCAAAACGGTGGGTCATGACACAGACTCGATCTTCGGACGAAACCAAAGGCCGGACAGTAGCGCACGATAGATCGCAAACCTGAGTGACCACGGGCGGGATTTCATCTGTCGGTGGGTTCTGATCCAAAACTCTGCCACGCCGGCCCAGCCCATCATTCGTAATCTGGCCGAGGTTTCGTTTCTCGCGCCAAACCGGAATTTCCAGAGGTTGTCAGGGGTCACAAATCCGTAATTTACGCCCTGATTTTCAGGAATGTCGTGAATCACAACACTGTCGGGAACAAAAAGTCCGGGATGGCTACGTGACAGACGCTGCGTGTATTCAGCGTCATCATACCAGATGAAATAGTCCCTGATCGGAAGGCCGTGTTGCGCGACAGCCCAACGCGGGATCAGACAGGACACAAACGAACAGGACGACACAAGGAACACCGGTGCTTCCGGTTTGTAAAACCGTGGCCAATCCCAGACGGCACCAGGGGTGTTCATTTCGCAATGGCTTCCATCGGTCCACTTGACCAAAGAGCAGGCAAAGGGAGGTTTGCGGTTTTCCGTGTTTTCGAACGTATTCAGAGCGTTAACAAGCATCTCCATCGCGTTTTCTTCCGGATAGGCGTCATCGTCGCTCAGCCAAATATAGTCGGCCCCGTCGTTGTAAGCCTGTTTGACACCAACACTAAAGCCACCTGCCCCACCGACGTTTTCAGGCAGCCGAATGTATCGGGCAGAACTTTGTTCTACGACGCTGGCTGTGTCGTCAGTTGAGGCGTTATCAACCACATATATAACCTCTGGCGGCAGGCTTTGCGCGGTCAGCGAAGACAGCACGCGGGCGAGCTTTTCCGAACGATTGTAGGTGACTATGACAGCTGCGAGCATCAGATAACCTGCCTATAAAACCCTTCGATCACCTGTTTCGCGGACGGCTCTGCGGTTAGGGCTGCCAATTTTTCGGACAAAAGATCCGCCTGTTTGGCCGCAAAAGCAGGATCATGCCAGAGCCGGTCCACAATCCGGACCATTCGGGAGACAGTCGCGCTTGGCAGCGGATGGGTCAAGAGGTCGGGCGGTAAAAGCTCTTTCATCGCGCCGACGTCTGTGGCCAAGGGAAATACCCCGTTTTCAATGGCTTCGGCTGCGACCAACGCCAAGCCCTCGTTCGATGAGGGCAGTAAAAGAACGTCCCATTCCTCCATCAAGGCAGGTACATCGGCGTTTTCCGAATGGAAGACGACTGAAAGAGACTTCCTCTTCGCTATCTGTCTTGCGAACCTTAAAAACGGCCCCTCCCCAACCATGTCAAAGCTGATCTCGACCTGGTTTCGGCGTGCCCAGCGGGCGAGGCGAACCATCGCCCAGACGACGGTTACGGGGCGTTTTTGGTAGGTCATGCGCCCGACAAAACCGACCCGGAGCCTTTGAGGTTCTTTCGACAGGGTCATCGGTTTGGGCAGACCGGAAATCATTCGCCCCAACACCGGGTCGCATTCGAATGCCGTTCTATACCGCGTCATAAGATCTCTGCTTATGACATGCGTGGCGTCGATGAACGGGCTCCAGACTCCTGAAATCCGAACGTATCCACCGTCATAGTGTTCGTGAATATGCAGACTATCATACACCCGCACCCATGGTGTTTCGCGCCGCAAAACGGCGAGTGACGCGTAGAGCGGAACACAATGATGGATGTGGATTGCCCGAATATTTTCCGTCCTGACGAGGGTGGCTAGATGGACAGGCCAATCACTACGCGCGACATGCGCCCAGTCAAGCAGTACCACCCCTTCAGGTAGCTTCGACGCGAGGTGCTGTCCAACATCTCGTTCGGTCACAACGAACACCCTGAGCCCGAGAGACACAGCAATTTCAATGGACTGGAAGCCCAAACGCTCTGCCCCACCGTGTTCAAGCCAGTGCATCCCGATCAGGATCGCAGGTGGTTCTGATGAGGTTGGCGGTGTGCGGTCAACAGGTGGTGCGGCGGCGACCTTGTGCCATTGATGCCGACCGATCCGACGGGCTAAAAGGCGTTCCCGAACATACAGCGCCTGTTCGGTCAGAAAAGGGACGAAACGGTATCCCAGCCCGAGTAGTCGGGCATAGGGGAGCGTTTCGGTTTTCTCAGGGTCGCCCATGTGGAACACCCCCGTTTCGAGGGCGCCCAGAACCAGCAGAGTTCGGGGCACCACTCACCGGATCAGAAGTCCAGATTTTCAACCGATAGAGCGTTGCTCTGGATGAAGTCGCGGCGCGGTTCGACCTCGTCCCCCATCAGCTTGGTAAAGATGTCGTCTGCTTCGGCGAGATCGTCGATCTTAACCTGCAAGAAGGTGCGGGCATCCGGATCCAGCGTGGTTTCCCATAGCTGTTCGGGGTTCATTTCGCCCAAACCTTTGTAACGGTTGATCGACAGGCCTTTTTCGCCCTCTTGCAGAATGGCGTTCAGCAAGTCCAGCGGACCGTAAATCATCTGGTGACGTTCTTTGCGGTGCAGCTGGGCAGGTTGGTCGTAAACCTCTTGCAAGCTTTCCGTGAGCGAACCGGTTTTGCGTGCCTCACCCGAACGGAGCATCGGGCCGTCGAGCGTGCGAACCTCTTCAACACCACGAAGGATACGGGCCAGACGGATGCCGTGGTCCTGAGTAATCCGACCATGCCAGCCACGTTCGTATTCAAGAGCGATCAGGTCCAGACGCGCGGCGACTTTGTCCGCAACGCCTTGCAGATCGGCGTCCACAGCGCCCGGAACAAACGCACCAGCAACGGCCGCCTGTTCCAGAATGTGACGCGGATAGTGGGTCGGGAACGCGTCCAGAACGCGTTTCAGGCTGCGCGCTTCTTCGACGATGCGCAATAGATCCTGACCTGCAATTTCAGCGCCATTGGCAAGGCGGAGAACCGCACCGTCGATCCCTTGCTGGATCAGGTATTCATCCATCGCGGCCTGATCTTTGAGGTAGACCTCGGACTTACCACGGGTCGCTTTGTAGAGCGGCGGTTGGGCGATGTAGATCGAGCCGTTGCTGACGAGCTCGCTCATGTGGCGGAAGAAGAACGTCAAGAGCAGCGTTCTAATGTGTGCACCATCGACGTCAGCGTCGGTCATGATGACGATCTTGTGGTAGCGCAGCTTCGACAGGTTGAATTCGTCACGACCAATACCGGTGCCGAGCGCCATCACGAGGTTGCCGATCTCTTGCGAGGACAGCATCCGATCGAAACGCGCGCGTTCGACGTTCAGGATTTTACCACGGAGCGGCAGAATGGCCTGCGTTCGACGGTCACGACCGGTTTGAGCCGAACCACCAGCGGAGTCACCCTCCACGAGGAAGACTTCGGTCTGGGTCGGGTCTTTTTCTGAACAATCCTTGAGCTTACCGGCAAGGAAATTCACGTCCATCGCGGTTTTGCGGCGGGTGAGTTCGCGGGCCTTGCGGGCGGCTTCACGGGCCAGAGCGGCTTCGATGATTTTACCGACGATGCCTTTGGCTTCGTTGGGGTTTTCCTCGAACCACTCCGACAGCTTTTCGCCGACTAGGTTTTCGACAGCGGGACGGACTTCGGAGGAAACGAGTTTATCTTTGGTCTGAGAGCTGAACTTGGGGTCAGGCACTTTGACCGAGAGAACGCAGGTCAGACCTTCGCGAGCATCATCACCCGAGAACGAGACCTTTTCCTTTTTACCAATCCCGTGTTCCTGAGCGTATTTCGTCAGGGTTCGCGTCAGAGCGGCACGGAAACCGGCGAGGTGCGTACCACCGTCGCGCTGCGGAATGTTGTTGGTAAAAGGCAGGACGTTTTCGTGGTAGCTGTCGTTCCACCACATTGCGACCTCAACACTGATGCCATCGCGTTCACCCTCAACGTAAATCGGATCGGGGAACATCGGGTGTTTGGAACGGTCGAGGTATTTAACGAATTCCTTCACACCACCGTCGTAAAACAGTTCGGTCCTCAGCGGTTCAGCGGGGCGTTCATCTTCGAGAATGATGCGCACACCGGAGTTCAGGAACGCCAATTCACGCAGACGCTTTTCCAGCGTTTCGTAATGGTAATCGAGGTTGAGGAAGGTGCCTTCAGGGTTGTCCTGACGCGAGGAAGCCAAGAAGCGCACCTGCGTCCCCTTTTGACCATTCGCATCGCCCACAACCTCGAGCGATTTTGCGGTCACACCTCTTTCAAAGCGGACATAGTGTTCTTTGCCATTGCGCCAAATGCGCAGTTCGAGCCAGTCCGACAGCGCGTTCACAACGGAAATCCCCACACCGTGGAGACCACCGGACACCTTGTAGGAGTTCTGGTCGAATTTCCCGCCAGCATGGAGCTGGGTCATAATGACCTCTGCTGCGGAGACACCTTCTTCGGGGTGCATATCAACAGGGATACCACGACCGTTGTCGGTCACGGAAACCGAGTTATCTGCGTGGATTTTCACCGATACATGGTCCGCGTGACCGGCCAAAGCTTCATCGATGCCGTTATCCACGGCCTCGTAGATCATATGGTGCAGGCCGGAC
Organism: Marivivens sp.; assembly: GCA_050298835.1. Classification (GTDB taxonomy): domain Bacteria; phylum Pseudomonadota; class Alphaproteobacteria; order Rhodobacterales; family Rhodobacteraceae; genus Marivivens. Next base: position 14,677 of record JBNKUW010000020.1, on the reverse strand, counting down.
CCGTCGTCGGTATCGCCGATATACATCCCTGGGCGTTTGCGGACAGCGTCCAAGCCTTTGAGAACTTTGATAGAATCGGCGCCGTAGTCGTTCGGCTGCTGCTCTTGTTCGGACATGCGGTGTTTTCCCCGTTTTCAGTTGTCAAAATATAGAAAATTGACGGGGGAATGTCACGCGTTTGCCACCATATTTTGTTGTCAGAGGAACGGAATCAGCAGCCCCACGGTGATCAGCAAACCACCTGCTGTCAGGTTCATCCGACGCACCGCCTTGGGCGAGGACAAAAGCGCGCGCGCCTTACCAATGAAAGCCCCCATGATCAGGTTCCCCGCAAACGGAACAATGGCCGATAGAGAGGCGATCGCAATGATGTCTGGCACCGTCAGTTCGGTGAGGTCAAAGAAGCCAGGCAACATCCCCATGTAGAACAAGATCGCCTTGGGATTGCCGATGATTACGGCGAGTCCGGCGACAAACCCGGCCAGCATACCGGGGCGGGTCAGTCTGCTATCGCTCGCGATGGTTTTGTCAGCGCTGCGGATCACCATGTAGCCCATGAGAAGAAAAGTGACCGAGGCGACAAAACGGATACCGGTCAGGAATCCGCCATACTGATGTACGATCCAGCTAACCCCGAGGATAGCAAGGACAGACCAGAGCACATCGCCAATCACAACGCCCAACGCTAGCGGCCACGCAGCGCGAAATCCGCCCGACATTGCGCGTGCGATAAGAGCGACCCAGACAGGGCCAGGGGTCATGAAAAGAATGAAAAGCGCCCCTGCGTAGAGTAAGAGATCCCAGAACCCGAGTGTCATGCGTCCTCCGACGGCAAAGTGAGGCTTCCGTCCTCAGCCAATAGCCAGAACGGGTTCATCGCAATTTCCCAAACGTGACCGTCCGGATCAGCGTAGTAACCGGAATAACCACCCCAAAAGACCGTCTGTGGGCGTTTGAGTTCGGTTGCGCCGGCGGAGAGGGCTGCATCAAAGGCCTCATCCACCTCAGCTTCAGTTGAATAGTTAATCGCCAACGTCATCGCGCCCGTTTTCAACTCTGCCACGTCGCGGGTTTGATCCTTGGCCAGTTCGGTGAGGGGGAACAATCCCAACACGGCCCCGTTCATCTGGTAGAACACGACTCCAGGCTGCTCGGCAGTCACCTGCCAGCCAAGCTCAGCGTAGAACTGTTTCGACCGATCCAGATCGGCCACGCCTAGTGTCGTCAATGTCACGCGTTGCGGTGTCATGGCATTTCCTTCTGCTCCGACAGTGACGTGCCAGAAACTTCTGTAACTTCAATGTATTGGGCGCGTTCACCCAGTTCTTCAAATAGCTCGGGCCCCGTGCCGGTCATGAATGCTTGCGCACCCAAGGCGCATATTTCATCATAGAGCGCCGCCCTGCGCCCTGCGTCAAGGTGGGCCGCCACTTCGTCCAAAAGCAGGATAGGTGGGGCGCCGAAATCCCGTGCCAACGCCCGTCCATTCGCGAGGATCAGGGAAATAAGTAGGGCCTTTTGCTCGCCTGTCGAACACTCCGCTGCGGGAACGCCCTTGGCGCGGAAAGTGGCGTTAAGATCGCTTCGATGCGGCCCCGCCAACGTCCGCCCCGCGGCCATGTCACGCTGTCGCCCTGTCGATAACTGTTCACGCAGCCCATCTTCGTCCTCTGATGTATTTTCCGCGTGGGACAGCGAAAGATCAGCCACCGGAAAGGCCGTTTCAGCCGCATCTTGCGCCGCCTGAAGCTCTGCTATCGCATGGTTTCGGTTGGCTGTGATCGTGGCCCCTGCTTGCGCCATCTGCCCCTCTAGTGCGGCATACCAATGGGCATCACGCACCATGTCCTTGAGCAGACGGTTGCGTTCGCGCATCGCCTTTTCATAGGTCAGGACCGCTTCGGCATGAGACGGCTCGAAACTCATCGTCATCCGGTCAAGGAATCGCCGCCGCCCGTCTGCACCTTCGATCCAGAGCCGGTCCATCGACGGGATCAACCACAAAACCCGCGCGATCCGACCAAGCGCCACTTGCGGCGCGGCCTTGTCGTCAATGCGGAGCTGTCGGCCCTTGTCCGGCTCGACCCAAGTGTCGATCTCATGGAGCTGATGCAGCGATTGCATCTCGGCCTTGATCTTCCAGCCCAGCCCCTCGGGTTTTCGGATCATATCCTCTGCCGCAGCCCTCCGGATGCCACGACCAGGGGACAAGAGCGAAATCGCTTCGAGAATGTTGGTCTTGCCCGCGCCATTCGGACCGTAAATCGCCACCGGACGGCCATCAAACGCCATCTCCGCCCGCCTGTGAGACCGGAAATGCGACAAGGTCAGCCCGACAACAGAAAGGCCGCTCATACGCGGCCCCCCTTTTCATCTTTCACAAAATACTTCTGCCGGAGGCATCCGGTTTTCGTCCCGAAAACCGGAAACATCAGACGCGCATCGGCATGACCACATAGACGGCGCTGGTGTCGTTGCCTTCGCGCATCAGGGTCGGGTCGCCCGAGGAGTTGAACAGGAACACGGCGTTTTCGCGGTCTACCTGACTGGCAATTTCCAGCAAGTATTTGGCGTTAAAACCGATTTCCAGTCGCTCGTCGCCATAGGCCACAGCCAGTTCTTCGGTCGCGGCGCCACTGTCGGGGGCGTTGACCGACAGCACAAGACGATCCTCATCCAGAGAAAGTTTCACAGCGCGGGAGCGTTCAGAGGACACAGTTGCCACACGATCGACGGCCTTCGCGAAATCGCTGGCATCCACTTCGAGCTTGCGGGTGTTTCCCTGGGGAATAACGCGGGGGTAGTCGGGGAAGGTGCCGTCGATGACCTTGGACGTCAGGGTGATGTCCGGCGTAGCAAAGCGCACTTTGGTTTCCGACACGGACACGGCAATCTGCATGTCGTCATCGTCAAGCAGTTTGCGCAGTTCGCCCACGGTTTTGCGTGGAACGATCACGCCCGGCATGTCAGATGCACCTTCGGGCAGGTCAGCATCGATACGGGCCAAACGGTGACCGTCGGTTGCAACACAGCGCAAAACCTTGCCGCCGTCGCTGTCAGCGACATGCATATAGACACCGTTCAGGTAGTAGCGGGTTTCCTCGGTGGAAATCGCGAATTTCGACTTGTCAAAGAGGCGGCGGAGCACCGGTGCGGGCGCCGCGAAATTGGTCTGGTAGTCCGAAGAGGCCATCACGGGGAAGTCCTCTTTGGGCAGGGTGGCAAGGCTGAAGTTCGAGCGGCCCGCTTCGATCGTCAGGCGGCCTTTGACGCTGTCTTCGGTCAGAGTGACCAGCGCACCGTCAGGCAATTTGCGAACGATTTCGTTCAGCGTCACCGCGGATACGGTGGTCGCCCCTGCGCGTTCGACCTGCGCCAGCGCTTTGTCGACCACTTCGATATCAAGGTCAGTCGCGCGGAACTGGACGTTTTCCCCCTCGGCCTCGATCAAGACGTTAGCGAGGATCGGAATCGTATTCCTGCGTTCAACTACAGATTGGGCTTGTGCCACGGCCTTGAGCAATACCGCGCGTTCAATACTGAATTTCATGTCCCTCGCTCCGCTTTTCGGACGGCACCCGTCCGGGAGGAGAAACCTAACGGTTTCCCCAGTCGGCTCAAGTGCTTTTTATCACTGTTGAATACTGCGCGAGCAGCGTCAAGACGACAGAGTGCGCCGCAACAGCTCTAGTTCGTCGGCTAACTGGGGATCTTGCTCGGACAATTCTTTAATCCGGCGAACACCATGCATGACCGTCGTGTGGTCCCTGCCGCCAAATTTCCGTCCAATCTCTGGCAAGCTGCGGCTGGTGAGCTCTTTGGCCAACCACATGGCAACCTGACGCGGGCGAGCAAAAGTGCGGAGACGTTTCGGCCCGATAAGATCGCTCAGGCGGATGTTGAAATGTTCAGCCACCTTGCGCTGGATTTCGTCGATCGTCACGCGGCGCTCAGAGGTTTTGAGAAGGTCTGCAAGACAGTCTTGGGTCATCTCCAGCGTGATCGGCTTACCAACCAATGACGCCATCGCGAACAGTCGGTTCAACGCACCTTCGAGAACGCGGACGTTCGTGGTGATCTTATGTGCAAGGAATTCCAGTACGCCATCGTCGATAGTCAGACCCGGGAACTGTTCGGCATACATTTCGGCTTTGGTCTGGAGAATGCCGACGCGAAGTTCATAGTCCGTCGGATGCAGATCGACGACGAGGCCACATTGGAGTCTTGTTCTAATCCGTTCTTCAAGGTCTTTGATTTCGCCCGGAGCGCGGTCAGCAGAAATGATGATCTGCTTACGTGCTTCAACAAGTGCGTTGAATGTATGGAAGAACTCTTCCTGCGTGGAATCTTTGCCTGCGATGAACTGAACGTCATCAACCATCAGCACATCGACAGAACGGAAAAGCTGTTTGAAATCGATCATCTTGCGGTCTTTGAGGGCCGAGATGAAACGGTACATGAACTGTTCAGCAGAGATATAGAGAACGGTCTTCTCAGGAGAGCGCGACCGGATTTCATGCGCAACAGCGTGCATCAGGTGCGTTTTACCCAGACCGACACCACCGTAGAGGAACAGCGGGTTAAAGGTCACGGGGCCGCCCTCAGCTACGCGGCGGGCGGCAGCATGAGCCAGCTCGTTCGGCTTACCGACAACGAATTTCTCAAAGGTGAAACGCGGATCAAGCGGTACGTCAGAAAACGCAGGGTTGGCCGACGGCACACGAATGGGCGTCGCGGTAGCAGCGGGAGCGGCACTCAGAGGGCGAGCGGAATTGGCAGCGGGACGAACAGTAAAGGACAGGCGTTCGGCTTCAGCTCCGGCACGGTTCAGATGATACAAAATCTGGTCTGCGTAATTCTGGCTGACGTAGTCGCCAAAGAACTTTGTGGGTGCCTTGAAATGCGCAACGCCGGATTCGACGTGCGAAAACTCAAGAGGTTCGATCCAATTGTTGAAGTTGCCTGTCCCGATGGTGCTTTTCAGCGTGTCGCGGATGATTCCCCACATAGTCTTTTCAATTCCTGTGCCTGTCCAATTCCTATGCCGCGATAGACGAGCCCCCAATTGCCCACCTCACACATCCCTGAAAGACAAAACCATCCTGTCGCCCAAATCCCAATTCGGGCGGCAAACTTTTGTTTCATCTCATATTCGGGTCCGCACAGACGCAGTTGCAGCCGTCAGCACGAGCCTTCCGGGGTCATGAGATCAGAGCAAACCCGATGGGCCCGGCCCGATCACATTCCAACCATCTGCCGAATGGTCAGGAGGCAAGACAGGGTGCACAAATTCGTTCACCAAAACGCGTTTGGTGTCATTGTGACCATGCTTTCACCTTGCTCCCCCAGGAACGATGTGAATCGCTGGAGTGAAACTAGCAACCTCGATGGGACCGCTTCAACAGAACATCGTGCTTGACTCTGACTTTCTGGAAAAAGAATCTCCGGCCCCTTTGAGTCTCTTGGGAAAACACCTTTGGGGAGAGTTGCGAAAACAAAAAACGCGCCCCGAGGGACGCGTTGATTGTGTTCGAATTTCACAACAATCGGCGAAATTAGCCGAGTGCTTTGACCCGTGCCGACAGGCGCGACATTTTGCGCGATGCGGTGTTTTTGTGGAAGATGCCTTTGGTCACGCCACGCATCAGTTCCGGCTGAGCAGCTTTCAGAGCTGCAGCAGCTGCGTCTTTGTCGCCAGAAGCGATTGCTTCTTCGGCAGCACGCAGGAAGGTGCGGATGCGCGAACGACGCATTTTGTTGATGTCAGCGCGACGCTCGTTCTGACGAGCGCGTTTTTTGGACTGCGGCGTATTTGCCATGTGCGGTTCCCCTTTCTCGGGCTTATTCAAATTACGTTTGCGCAACGAGCCCGACAGGTTCTTGGAACCGGCTGATTCTGGCCAGAGCGGGCCTCACGCGCATGTATCGGGCGGCGTTTAATGCCCGCCGCCCTAAAAGGCAAGTCTTTTAGCGGTCGCGGAACTGCGCTTCGCGCTTTTCAAGGAAGGCGGTCATGCCTTCTTTCTGATCTTCGGTCGCAAAGAGCGAATAGAACTTTGCCCGTTCATAGGCGATACCGTCTGCCAGAGACATCTCGAACGCTTTGTTTACGCAGTCTTTTGCGGCAACAGTAGCGAGCAGGGATTTCTCTGCGATCTTGTTCGCAGCGGACATCGCTTCTTCTTTGAGCTTTTTCACCGGCACAACCCGAGAGACAAGGCCGGAGCGTTCTGCCTCTTCTGCGTCCATAAAGCGGCCGGTCAGATGCATATCCATGGATTTGGATTTGCCTACGTATTTCGAAAGACGCTGAGTGCCACCGATTCCCGCAATAACACCAAGGTTAATCTCGGGTTGGCCGAATTTGGCGTTGTCGCCTGCAATGATGAAATCGCACATCATCGCCAGCTCACAGCCACCGCCCAGCGCGTAGCCGGCAACCGCTGCGATGATCGGCTTTTTCGTGTTGTTGAAACGGTCGCTTTCAGCGGCAAAGAATTTTTCAGTGACCATGTCCACGAATGTCTTTTCTGACATTTCAGAGATGTCGGCACCTGCGGCAAAAGCCTTTTCCGAACCGGTGATGACGATGCAGCGCACCTTTTCGTTCCGGTCTGCAACCTCGAGAGCGGTGCTCAATTCGCCAAGCAAAGTCGAATTCAGCGCGTTGAGAGCCTCTGGCCGGTTCAGCGTGATTACAGCGACGTAACCCTGAACGTCCATGATGATGGTCTCATAAGCCATGAAAAACCTCTGTTTGCATGTTGTCCCAGGGACCAGTGCTTAACAAAGCTGTCACATGTATCAAGTTATCTTTGGCATTGCGGACAATAGAAAGTTGAGCGTCCGGATTGAACGAATCGGTTAATTACCCCGGGGCAACCATCCGCCTGACATGGTTCGCCTTCGCGGCCATAAACACGAAAATTGTGTTGAAAATAACCGAGTTCACCGTCCGCCTGCCGATGATCGCGAAGCGAGGATCCCCCAGCCTCGATCGCTTCGGACAGGACGTCTCTGATGATCGGCACCAGCGCGGTAATTCGCGCAGGTGACAATCCCTTTGCCTTGCGCTTGGGGTTTATTCCTGCGCGATAAAGAACCTCACAGACGTAGATATTCCCCAATCCCGCAACGATTCCCTGATCCAGAAGGGCCGTTTTGATCGGCGAGTTCTTTTCTTTGAGTCGCGCAATCAAGTAGTCCGCGTGAAAGCTGTTCGAAAACGGTTCCGGCCCGATATCGCGGAGCAGCCAATGATCCTCTACCGTGGCTGTGTCCAAAAGGTCCATTGCGCCAAAGCGGCGGGCATCGTTAAAGGTCACCCGCGCGCCGTTTTCCATTTCAAACACCACGTGATCGTGTTTAGCGGGCACCGGATGGGGGTGATGAAATTCCCCGATTGTCACGCCCGACACGGTCATCCGCCCCGACATACCAAGGTGAATCAACAGCGTTTCCCCCGAAGACAGATCGGCAAGAATGTATTTCGACCGCCTACGAAGAGCGAGGATACGCTTTCCTGTCAGCCTATCGGCCATGTTTTCAGGAAACGGCCAGCGCAGATCGGGGCGGTTTACGGCCGCTTTGGCGATGACAACGCCCTCCATTGCGGGCTGTAATCCGCGACGGACTGTCTCTACCTCGGGCAATTCGGGCATGGCATGCTTCCTATCTGCGGGGCCACAGTGTATGCCCCCAATCGGCCCTATAGTTGTGACGACTGCGCAAGGACGGCAAGAGCGATGACCGATACCCCTGAAAACACCACCCACTTCGGGTTCGAAACCGTTCGGGAAGAAGAGAAAGCAGGACGCGTACAGGGGGTGTTTACCTCGGTTGCGTCCAAGTACGACATTATGAATGACGTGATGAGCGTCGGCATCCACCGCGTTTGGAAAGACGCGATGATGGATTGGCTGGCCCCGCGTCCCGGTCAAAAGCTTCTCGATGTTGCGGGTGGCACCGGCGATATTTCCTTCCGCTTCCTGAAACGCGCAGGGCGCGGGCATTCGACCGTGCTCGACCTGACAGAGTCGATGCTCGTCGAAGGCCGCAAGCGGGCCGAGGCAGAGAGCATGGCGGACAGCCTCGATTGGGTTGTGGGCGATGCGATGAAGCTGCCGTTCGCGGACAATACGTTCGACGTTTACACGATCAGTTTCGGCATCCGGAACGTCACCCGTCCGCAAGAAGCGCTGAACGAAGCCTACCGTGTGCTGAAACCCGGCGGGCGGCTCATGGTGTTGGAGTTCAGCCAAATTCCCAACCCGCTGATGCAGAAGGCCTACGATCTGTATTCCTTCAACGTTATTCCGCGGATGGGGCAGCTCATCGCGAATGACCGCGATAGCTACCAGTATCTTGTCGAATCTATCCGCAAGTTCCCCGATCAGGACACGTTCCTATCGATGGTGCGTACCGCTGGATTCGAAAACGCGGCTTATCGCAATTTGTCGCTTGGCATTGCCTGCTTGCACTCCGGGTGGAAAATCTAATGCGTGGACCCCACAATATCTGGCGGTTGATCCGCACTGGCGCGACGCTCGAACGGGCGGGCGCGATGAATATCGCCCTGAACGCATTCGAAGCCGGTCCGTTGATCCGTGCGGTCGCCCGCTCTCTGGCATTCCCGTTCCGTTGGCTTGGCTACAAGGGCGATCCGTCGATGCCGCCAGTGTCACGGGCACTGACCGCGCTGGGCCCTGCCTACATTAAGTTCGGACAAATCATGTCTACGCGGCCTGACGTGGTCGGGGATGCGATGGCGAGCGAACTACGCATTCTCCAGGACGCCCTGCCCCCGTTTCCGCGAGAAGTGGCCATGGACGAAGTGGCGCGCGAACTGGCGCTCAACGTCGATGAAGTGTTTTCGGAGTTTTCCGAACCGGTCGCAGCCGCGTCCATCGCTCAGGTGCACCGCGCCCGCCTGCGGGACACCGGCCAAGAGGTCGCGGTCAAGGTTCTGCGCCCTGGTGTGGAAAAAGCGTTCCGCAAGGATATCGACGCATTCTATTTTGCAGCCCGCTTTGTCGAGGTTCTGTCGCGCAAATCCCGCCGTCTGCGGCCGATGGAAGTGATCGAACATTTCGACGGCGTTGTGCAGGGTGAACTGGACCTGCGGTTGGAGTCTTCGGGTGCATCGGAATTTGCCGCGAACACCGCCAACGACGCGGGATTTCAGGTGCCAGAAATTCTCTGGGACCTGTCGGCGCGGCGGGTGATGACGCTCGGCTGGGCGGAGGGTACGAACTCCGGCGATAACGCAGCGTTGGACGCGGCGGGCCACAACCGTCGACAGATTGGCGAACGGGTTTTGCAGTTGTTCCTGAGCCATGCGCTCCGTGACGGTTTCTTCCACGCGGACATGCATCAGGGGAACCTGAAGGTCGCTGCGAACGGTGATGTGATCGCCTATGATTTTGGAATCATGGGACGAATTGACGAATATACACGACGTGTATACGCGGAAATCCTTTATGGTTTTATCAAGCGCGACTACCAGCGTGTGGCCGAAGTTCACTTTGAAGCTGGCTATGTGCCTGCCAATCAGGACGTTGATGAATTCGCCCGCGCCCTGCGTGCTGTCGGTGAACCGATTTTCGGCATGGATGCGAGCCGGATTTCCATGGGTCGCCTTCTGGCCTATCTGTTCGAGGTGACGGAACGGTTCGGGATGCAGACACGGACCGAATTGATCCTGTTGCAGCGCACTATGGTCGTGGTCGAAGGCGTCGCACGGTCGATGGACCCGCATATCAACATCTGGGAGGTCGCCCGCCCAATCGTTGAAGACTACATCAAAAAATCCATCGGCCCCGCCGCTGTGATGCGGGATCTATCGCGGACAGCACTTGTGCTGGCTCGATTTGGGCCTCGTTTGCCGCAACTGGCCGCGGACGCGTTGATTAGACAGGGTAAAAATCCTGGTGACGACGAACCCACCCCCACGCATCCCGCGTTTTGGGCTTTGGGTGGTGCGGCTCTGGTCGGCGTGATTTGGGTTGCAACGGTTCTGATCTAGAAAAACTCCGGATCGCGGAGGGCTGTCACATCAGCCGCCGCGACCGACCCGCCCCCTTTCAGGTTCAAAATGGCCATACCGTCATTTATCTGCACTTCTGAAACGGTGGCGTATACCTGAGCCTGTTTTGTGCTGATGACATCCTCTCCGCTGTAGCCAACCACCGTAAAGCTATAGAGACCGGAGGCCATAGGCTCCCCGCTCTCCACACCGGCCCAGTCCAACGTATCCTCGGTCCTATCGAGCGAGAGGCGCTGAACCTCCTCTCCGGTTGCGTCTTGTACTACCAGTTCAAAACGGTCCGCGCTGGCATCGAATTCCGGACTGATCGTCACTGGACTACCGTCAAAATAGGCCGCTGTGGTTGCGCGAACCTCTTGCCCGACCCAAGTGCCCAAATTGCCAAGCGCCGAGGTCGTATTCTGCGCCATAAGTTCCTTGAGAAGGTCATTCGTTTGAACCTGTTGTTCGACCGAAGAAAAGGTCGCCAGCTGCACGGCATAGTCAGCCGACTCAATCGGATTGAGAGGGTCCTGATTTTCCATCTGAACCGTCAGCATTTTGAGAAACGTCTCAAAGTCCGAGCTCAAGCTGGATTGCGTACTACCGTTCGACACCGGCGTTGTTGGCGACTGCGTAAGCTGTCCTACGTCCATCGGTTTCTCCTTAGTTAAAGGCGGATATCCATCCGACCGTCGCTTTGCATCATCGTGGGAACAAAGACCGTTTTCGTGTCGGCTTGTTGTTGTTCGGCCTCCGGATCGCCCTGTGTCTGCTGAGGGGTGTGATCCGATTGCTGATCAGACGAGAAGCCGAAATCGACCGAGGCATAGCCAAGGTCACGGAATTCCTGTTCAAGCACCTCCAAGTGCCGGCGCATAAGATCGCCCGTGTCCGACCGCTCTGCCGCGATAACGATTTGAACACCATGATCCGTGACGGTCATGCTCAATTTTACTTTGCCCAATTCCTCGGGCTGGAGTGTGATCTCTGTCTCGCCACTTTCTGATGTGTGAACCGCAACCGCCATTTGCGCCGAGACGTGGTGCGCCAACTCTCTTTGGTGAGGAAGCGACGCGGTACCTGCGCTCATCGCATGATGTTGCGCCGTCTGCCGCAGTTCGAATGGAACGAGCGCTCGGTCCGGTTCACCCAACTCTTGCTCTGTATCTTGAGGAGTGAAAAGTGCGGCTTCTGTCATTGGTACGGTTTGACGACCTTGAGAGGGTTCATCGGTTTTTTCCCGTTGAACGGGCGCTGGAATACTCCGCTCTGTTTGGGAAGGCTCCTCAATGTCTGTCTCAGGGATAGGGGTGAAATCTGTCCGCTTCGAATGCCCATTGTCTGGAAGGCCGAAGGACTGGAATGCGGGCGGAAATCCCCCCTGATTTTCATCACTTTCAGCAGGAATAGTCTCTATTTCGCGCTCTGCATCGGTCATCTCCCTTTTATGCTCATCAGCAGTTACTCGACCCATTTGAAACGTTGGCTCCTCAGGCAATTCAAGAACAGCGCCTTTCTCAAAAAGCGTTTCGCTCTGCACGAAATCAGCTTGAAGACCGCTTTGACCGTCGGTCGTAAACTCCGGTTCAGGAGCGTCCACAGAATGCTCAACCTTTGGGTCGAAATTGGCATTCCGAGTTGGATATTCAGGAACCATTTCAGCGGAAGTCGATGGTAGTGCCGTGGGTTCAGGATCGACCGTTTCTTCCGCATCTAGCAGCTCAACTGGCTCTGTTAGGGCTGCGTCCTCGACCGATGTCTGGCTTTCAGACAACTCGGAAAACACTCGCTCAAAGCTGACTTCAGGAGGCAGCTCTAGCGTTTCAGCGGCCACCTCAACGCCGTTGTTTCCTGCGGAAACAGTTGGCTGCGGCGTGGTAATAGCTTGCGGGATCATCGGTATCTCCGGAATCAGGACTTCCCTGAAGATAGCGCCAGAAACTTACTCAATCTTTACCACCACGAGTCCAAACTGGGAAAAGTTCCACGGAAAGGCTCCTAATGATTGATACGTCAACGCCCCCGCTTCAGATTCAAAATGCGCCCCTTTGGCGGGCTGCGCAAAAAATGGAAACAGCATTTTTAACCGAGATGCTGAAGTACACCGGCTTGGGTGATACCGGCGGAGAGCCGAGCCCATTTTTGTCATTCATGCAGGAAGCACAGGCAGAAGCGCTCGTTCAGGCCGGTGGAGTCGGGTTGAGCGAGTCCTTGTTTCACGCAATGGCGGAGAAAGCGGATGGATAGTGAAATCGAACGGGCAAAATCACATCTGGATCGGGTGAAGCGCGCCATTCTGACCGGACAATATAGCCTGCTGGAAAGCCTTACAGCGGAAAGCGAACGCCTATTGGCGCGGGCGCAGTCATCTCCGGCTTTTGCGCAGGATTTAAAAGGTCCTGCGTCACGCGTTTTCCGACTGCTGGAACAGGCAAGACTGGGTCTGGAAGACGGTGTGCTCAAACACAAAGCAACCATCCGGTCCGCCAACTTCAATAATTATAGTGCCGATGGTTCCCGCGAAGCTCTGACGCCTCAGCCAGCCCGGATTCAGCACAAAGCGTAAAAGATCAAATTTGAGGGATTTCGAACGACGGAGTTAGGAATTCCTTAGGCTTGTCACGGCACCATCACCTCACATCCGAAAAGGATCGTCAGGACAAACCTGACCTCCGTCAGAATGGCGACGAAACCGCCCTTGAATTGGCGCAACGAAACCTTGGCGCAAAAGCGCCAGCAATCCCAAAGGATTCAGACATATGTCGAGTATTCTGACAAACAACGGCGCCATGGTGGCGCTCAACACCCTGAAGTCGATTAACAACAACCTGTCGAAGGTGCAGGACACGATTTCAACGGGCAAAGAAGTGAACACCGCCAAGGACAACGCGTCAGTCTGGGCGATTTCCAAAGTCATGGAAGCGGATGTGAAGGGTTTTCAGGGGATCTCTGACAGTCTTTCGCTGGCCGAGTCGACGGTCTCCGTTGCAGCGGGCGCTACGGAAACGGTAACCGACCTTCTGACGGATATTAAAAGCAAGATCGTTTCTGCACAGGAAGAAAACGTCGACCGCGCAAAAATCCAGAGCGATATTCAAGCGCTGACAGACCAGATCAAATCCGTGACCGGTGCGGCCCAATTCAACGGCCTCAATCTTTTGGAAGGGACCGACGCGATCGAGGTTCTGTCATCCCTCGATCGTTCCAGTGATGGCTCTGTGGCTGTTTCGAATATCACTGTCGATCGACAGAACCTTTCGACCTCCGCTGGCACCTTCGGCTCGGGCACGGACCTCACTCCAAATGTCAGCAAATCGGATACTGCTGTCGCATCGGCCGGGAATTCAGCCAATGTGACAATCGCGACGGACGCCGACATGTCCGACAACGCTGTCGATATCAATATCGGTGGAACGACGCTGTCATTTGCAGCCGGTGATCTTTCTGGCGACCAGGATGCAGCCGCAACCCAAATTACTGCTGCGATCAATGCACTGGGCCTCGATGGGGTTTCTGCGGTCATAAACGGCACCAACACCAACCAGATCGACATCACCTCCGAACGGGCGTTTGAAGATGTGTCCCTATCTGCGACCGGAGCGACAGCAAGTGCAGCGACAATCGCAGAACGTGCTGAGACGATCGACTTTTCCACCTCTGCTCAGGTGAACGACGGTGACGGCTACCGCGTCACGATCGGAAGCTCCTCCTACACCTACGTTGCGGGACAGAGTGAAACGATGGAAGACGTCGCCCGTGGCCTCAAGATCGCAATCGATAGCGGCAAAATCGACGGTGTGACCACCTCGGTCGCTCAAGACAAGATAACCGGCCAATGGTCCTTGAAGGTGGACAATGATGGCACCGGCGCTGCGAGCCTCGCTTTCAACGTTGTCGGGAACGCTGGCGGCGAAGCCTCTGGTGGCCTATTCGGGCTTGATACGATCAATGTCACTACTTCGGCAGGCGCCGAATCTGCGTTGGATAGCATTGAAACTCTGATTTCAAATTCCATCGATGCTTCAGCCGCTTTCGGTTCGGTTCAAGGTCGTCTGGAAACTCAATCCGAGTTTCTCGGGAAGCTGACGTCCGCGCTGAAATCCGGCATCGGCGGGCTGGTTGACGCGGACATGGAAGAGACTTCGGCTCGACTGCAAGCCCTTCAGGTGCAGCAGCAGCTCGGCGTTCAATCCTTGTCGATGGCAAATCAGGCACCTCAATCGATCCTATCGCTATTCCGCTAATTCAATGCCGGAGGGCTCTCTGCCTTCCGGCACCCTTCTTGCGCGGTAAAACCGTGTTTTGACCTCATTTGTCCCGAAAGGACCCGCCCGTGAACGCAATCGAACTAGCCCGAATGGCGTATGCGTCCCCTACCGCTTCGACCCGAAGTGCACGTTCAGTAGAACACCAACTGTTTTCCCAAATTACCGCACGTCTGAAACGCGCTGCTGCGGACGGCCCCGCAGGTTTCAACGAATTGGTTGGTGCACTCCACGATAATCGCAGACTCTGGACAACCCTCGCTGTGGACGTCGCTGACGACCGAAATGCCCTTCCCGAAGGGCTCCGTGCCCAGATTTTCTATCTCGCTGAGTTCACACAGACCCACACCAGTCGCGTCCTTAAAAAAGAAGCAACCGTAGACGC
>JBNKUW010000019.1:0-24323 GCA_050298835.1 Marivivens sp. | reverse complement strand
GTCGCTATCCGAACGCATTTTTGACGCCACGCAGGGGCGATTTGACCCGACTGTTCAGCCGCTCTGGGCTGCGAAATGGAACGGTATAGAGAGTACCGAAATTGACAATACAGTCGGTTTCGACCGCGTTGTCTTTCATACGGGAATGGTCAAACTAGACCACGGTCAGGAACTCACGCTGAACGGAATTGCGCAAGGTTACATAACTGACCGTGTGATAGCGGTCTTGCAGGAACATGGCCTTACCCGTTCGCTGGTGAATATCGGTGAATTTCGCGCGCTGTCCGGTCCTTGGCAGCTTGGAATTGCCGACCCTGATTTCGGTCTCCTCGCGCAAGTAAGCCTGACGGACAATGCCGTAGCAACGTCCAGTCCTTCAATGATGACGCTGGCAGATGGTTCTACCCATATCATTGACCCTACCAATCGGCAAAACACCCCCGAATGGTCCACGGTTTCCGTAATTGCACCCAGCGCCGCGCTTGCTGACGGACTATCGACCGCATTCTGTCATATGTCGCCAGAAGAAATTCAGTCAGCGATGGCAACCATCACAGAACCATTGGCGATACGGCTAATCGACGCCACCGGAAATCTTCGTTCCCTCTAAAGAAGAAAGGCCCCCGAATTCGGGGGCCAGTTGTTTCCCTTGGGAGAGAATTAGCTTGCAGCGTCTACTGCACGCTTGGTCATGACCTTGATCAGGTGCGCACGATACTCTGCATCACCGTGAAGATCATTGATCAAACCGTCAGAAGATGCGGTCAGACCGTCAAGCGCAGCAGAGCTGAAGTCGGCGGACAGTGCAGCTTCGGCTTCGCTCCAGCGGAACACACCGTCTTCGGATGCTCCGGTCACCGCGACACGAACACCGTCCGCATATTTGGCGACAAACACACCAACGAGCGAAAAGCGCGATGCTGGCTGGAGGAACTTCTGGTAGTTCGCCTTTTCCGGGATCGGGAACTTTACGGCGGTGATGATTTCACCATCGTTCAGCGCCGTAGTGAACAAGCCCTGAAAGTAGTCATCGGCAGTAATTTCACGAGTGTTCGTGACGATCGTTGCTCCGGACGCCAAAGCCGCAGACGGATAGCAAGCTGCCGGATCGTTGTTGGCCAAGGAGCCACCGATGGTGCCGCGATTGCGAACTGCCGGATCGCCGATATGGCCCGCCAGATCAGCAAGTGCAGGATAGGCGCTTGCCTCCCCGGCAACAGTCGCATGATTGGTTCCGCCCCCGATGGTCAGGGTCCCGCCATCAGCGGAAACCCCTTTCATCTCATCGATATCAGACAGACTCACCAGTGTTGCAGGTGCTGCGAGACGTTGCTTCAGGGTCGGGATCAGCGTCTGACCTCCCCCCAGCGCCTGAGCTTCCTCGCCTGCAAGTGCAGAGGCGGCTTCTGCCACAGTTTTCGGACGGGTTACGTCGAATGCATACATGGTCTCTTCCTCCCCTTACTGGTTCATTGCTTTCCAGACGCGGTGAGGCGTCATCGGCATATCGATGTGAGCTACGTTCTTACCACCAGATGCGAGCGCATCGATCACGGCATTCACGACTGCAGGCGGGGATCCGATAGCGCCGGCTTCACCACACCCTTTCACACCCAACGGGTTGTGAGTACAGGGTGTGCTGCAGGAATGATCGACCATGTAGAATGGAAGATCATCTGCCCGAGGCATCGCGTAATCCATATAGGATGCAGACTGAAGCTGACCGTTTTCGTCATAAGCACAGTTTTCCAACAGTGCCTGACCGATCCCTTGTGCGATACCGCCGTGGACCTGACCTTCAACGATCATCGGGTTTACGACATTGCCAAAGTCATCGGCAGCACCGAACCGTTCGATGGTCACTTTGCCCGTGTCGGGATCAACTTCGACTTCGCAAGCATATGCCCCCGAGGGATAGGTGAAGTTGGCCGGATCGTAGAACGCTGTTTCCTCAAGGCCCGGCTCAATATCCTCGAGCGGGTAGTTATGAGGAACATATGCTGCGAGGGTTACATCGCCCCATGCGCATTCCTTATCGGTTCCCGCAACGGTGAACTTGCCGTCCTTAAGTTCGATGTCGGCTTCAGATGCTTCAAGCAAGTGTGCCGCGATCTTCTTGGCCTTGTTGATGACCTTCTCTGCTGCGCGAACCATTGCGGACCCGCAAACAGCCAGCGAACGGGAACCATAGGTGCCCATACCAAACGGAATCTTGGAGGAATCGCCGTGAACAATGTCCACTTGGCTTTCATCGATACCGATCATTTCAGCAATAACCTGCGGGAAGGTCGTTTCGTGACCCTGACCGTGGCTGTGCGCGCCAACCATAACCGAAATAGACCCGGTCGCGTTCACTCGCACAGTCGCTGCGTCATACAAACCAGCGCGAGCACCTAGCTGACCAACAAGGTTTGACGGTGCGATACCGCAAGCCTCAATATAGCAGTTCACTCCCAGACCGCGCCATTTACCCTTGGCTTCGGAGGCTTTGCGACGAGCTTCAAATCCCGAGATGTCCATCATCTCTTCAAGCTTATCCATCGTGGCAAAGTAGTTACCAGTGTCGTACTCAACTGCCACTGGTGTAGCGTAGGGGAACTGGTCGATGAAGTTCTGACGACGTAGTGCGATGGGATCGACACCCAATTCTCGTGCCGCTTTGTCCACCAAACGCTCCAATTGGAACGTCGCTTCAGGACGGCCAGCGCCGCGATAGGCATCTACCGGAACAGTATTCGTAAATACTGCTTTAACGTTCACGTAGATAAGGGGCGTCTTGTAGTTACCCGCCATCAGCGTGCCGTGCAGCCATGTCGGAACCGAAGGTGCAAAGGTGGACAGATATGCGCCCATATTCGCATAGGTTTCCGTACGGATCGCCATGAAATTGTTGTCCGCATCAAGGGCGAGCTCGATCTTGGTGTCGTGGTCACGACCATGTGCGTCCGACATGAATGCTTCGGAACGCGTTGAGGTCCACTTAACCGGACGTTTGATCTGACGCGACGCGAAAGTGACAAAGGCTTCTTCTGCGTAGTGGAAGATTTTCGTACCAAACCCACCACCCACATCAGGTGCAACCACACGAAGCTTGTGTTCTGGAATGCCGAGAACAAAGGCACCCATCAACAGACGAATAACGTGCGGGTTTTGCGACGTTGTATAGAGCGTCGATTCATCGTTTGCCGCACTATAGTCACCAACCGCAACGCGGGGTTCCATCGGGTTTGCAATGAGTCGGTTGTTTTTCAGCTCAAGTGTTGTGACATGTGCCGCTTTAGAGAAAGCTTCCTCTACCGCAGCTTTGTTTTCTTCAACAAAGCCCCAATCGTAGCAGAGGTTCGACGAAAGATCGTCGTGGACCTTGGGTGCGCCATCAGCCAGCGCTTCTTTCATGTTTACCACAGCAGGCAGTTCATCAATATCAATGACAATTGCTTCTGCGGCATCACGGGCCTGTTCACGTGTTTCGGCAACAACCGCTGCGATCGGGTCGCCAACGTGGCGAACTTTGCCTTGGGCAAGAACAGGGTGACCAGGTTCCTGCATAGCTTCTCCGTGGCGGTCAGTTACCTGCCAACCACATGGCAAACCACCAATTCCTTCGAAATCAGCACCGGTGAAAATCCGGACAACGCCCGGCATCGCCGCAGCGTCAGAAGTATCGATGGAGTTGATTGTACCGTGTGCAACATCGGAACGCAGGAAATAGACATAAGTCTGTCTCTGCAGGTTGATGTCATCCGTATACTGACCGGCACCGGTCAGGAAACGTACGTCTTCGCGCCGCTTTTGGCTGGCGCCAATACCATGATCCTTAGGCATGGAGTCCTCCCTTAGATTGTTTTCCGACGCCGAATTATTCGGCGGCGATGGCGCTTACGTCCTGACCACTGGCCGCCATGACAGCCTTCACGATGTTGTGGTAACCGGTGCAGCGGCAGATGTTGCCTTCGAGGTACTTGCGGATTTCGGCTTCGGTCGGCTTTGGGTTCTCTTTGAGAAGAGCAGCCGTCGACATCACCATACCTGGCGTACAAAAACCGCACTGGAGACCGTGATGCTCCTGAAAAGCTGCCTGAATTGCACCAAGCGACCCGTCAGGATTTGCCATACCTTCAACGGTCGTTACCGAAGCACCATCTGCTTCGATGGCAAACATCGAGCAGGATTTGACCGCTTCGCCGTTTACATGAACGACACAGGCACCACACTGAGACGTGTCACAGCCGACGTGTGTTCCTGTCAGGAACGCTTTTTCTCGCAAGAATTCGGTCAGAAGCGTACGCCCCTCGACCTCGGCGGTTACGGACTGGCCGTTCACCGTCATCGAAACTTGTGTCATATTTCTCCTCCCTTGAAACTGTTAGGCTCAACTGTTGAAAACGCGCTTGAGCCAGCCTTTCTTTTTCTCCGGTTCGGTTGTTTCCTCTTCGACGGTCTCGTCCTCCTCAGTAACGGGACCCTCGACAACCTCCTGGAATTTCGCAAAAAACTCGTCCGCTAATTTGCGGGACACACCATCAATAATTCGACTACCAAGTTGGGCGAGCTTACCGCCGACTTTTGCGTCGACTTCGTAGGAAAGCTCGGTTCCTTCCGCGACCGGTGTAAGAACCACCTTGGCTCCGCCTTTTGCGAAACCTGCCGGTCCCCCTTTTCCCTCACCGCTGATGGTGCAGCTTTGACCAACAACTATGTCCGAGATTTCCACCGCACCTTTAAAAGTCGCTTTCACCGGTCCGATTTTCTGGACAACCGTCGCTTCGAAGCCATCATCAACCGACCCGCTTAATTCTTTGCAGCCGGGTATGCAGGCGCTCAAAACCTCAGGATCCAGCAACGATGCCCAAACGACATCGGTGTTTGCCTTGATCACTCGAGAATCGGATAGTTCCACGTTTCCCTCCCCCTTTGGTTTCTCCAGCTAACCACTCGAGAACACAGATGCCTATTCGACTAAAGGTCTAGGCCTTAGCGTTCCGGCTGGAGAAACGTTAAACCGAATTCGGTGAAGATTTCTTCAATGCGACCATCCTGAAGCGCCGAATAGATGGCGTCATCAACAGCATAGCCCAGCGGACGGTAGGATGTGTGAACACCCACGCCAATAGTCCATGTTCCAACGCCGAAGTTAGGCAAAGGCGGCGCATAAACTTCGGTTTCACCGCTTGCCCAATATTCCAAACGCGCAAGTGGCCCCATTGCAGCGCGCACCTCTTCGGCTTCAATTGCTTGGACAGCATCCGAAACATCAGGGAACCGGTGCACATTCGGCGCCCCGGCCATTCCCAGCAGGTTGGTGACATAGAAATCCGCAATAGTGTCGTTCTCAACGCCTACAGGATCAAAACGAAAGTAGGGTGGGGTCGGTTGAGCGTCTTCGTAAAACACCGGATCGTAGGCGATCCCGACAGTTTCCGAATAAACTTGCCCCGTGAAAACAACCTGTTCAACACGGCAGGTCAGATTGCTGTTGTAGGGAACGTGCATCATGACGTTGGCGACCGAACCGCCAACGACCGGACCTCTCCAGATCCAATTTCTAAGGTCGGCCTCAACGCTTTCGTCGGCGGCTACGAATTTGAAGCGCGGTTCAACGCCGAGCGTTTCTGCGATGATCCGCGCGATTTCGATATCAACACCTTTGGGAGTTGAACCGTCCTTCCAGCTAAATGGTTCGAAATCCTCATAGACTGCGAATTCGATCCATCCTCTTTCAACAATGTCGTCGAGACTGGCACCTACCTCATTTCGAGAAACATTCTGCGGCCTTGTCTGAGGAACATATCCTTCGCAACGCGCCAAAGCGGCCGTTGCCGACCCGCAAAGAAGGGCGCACCCCAAAAATACCGCAGAAAGTTTCACGAAACGATTGATTATCATTAGTGCGCTGCCGACAAACCTACGGTCAGAATTTCACCTGCATGCTTGAAGCTTTCTGGTGTATCGCCGATTGCGCGAACAGCCTCCCAAGCGATCGATACAGCAACCGGTGCTCCGGACAGCGTTTCAATCGAAGCAGCAATCTCGTTCAGTTCCGCCTTGATTGCTTCGGGATCACCCTCTCCGCCTTCAGACATGGCCATCAATTCGTCGCGCAATGCGGTCAAACGTGGTGAATTGTCAGTCACCATTACGTCGTCAGGACGGGTTTCGATATATGTCCGAATTGCCCATCCGGCTTTTTGTCCAAGAACTTCGCCAAATGCAGGCATCTTGGTTGTACCGTTCTGGGTGTATCCGTGCTGGAAACGTTCGGCGAACCATTCATCTCCGTATTCTTCTGCTTCAAGGAAACGAAGGTCCGGAGCGAGGCCGCCAGAGATCGCACCCAAACCGTGGCAACGTGCACAGTTTTGGTTAAAGCCCGAAGATCCGATCTCAACAGCTTTGAGCCAGACCTCTTCTCCAGCGGCTTCTGCCCGATACGGGTTTTCGAAAAGCCAGTCCTCACCAATGTCAGGAAGTGAATCAGTGTTAATCGGTTGCGGCGCGACGTCGCCATGGGCGTGCACAATCGAAGCGATTGCGATCAGGCCTGCAGCGAATATCGACGTTTTGCGCGTCGTGGTCATGGGGTCCTCTCCTTTTCACGCATTGTTGACGCCTTGCTTGCCATGTGCGTGCCGTTTCAATCTATGCGACCTTGGTTGAAATTGGGGATCAGACAATGGTCCTATACGCGGAACTTCACTTCGAAAGTTATCTTCGACCAGAGGGAGGAATGCTATGTGTCTGAAAAGGCTCTACTTAGCTTTAGCTTTTGCTGGGCTAATCGGTGGCGTTGCGCACGCCGACGTTGCAGTTCCTATCATCTATCTACGCCACGAGGTTGTCCACCCTCCGGTGCTGTCCAATCTTGATCCGATTCCCGAAGATGAAGGAATCGCCGGAGCGCAGATGGGAATTGAGGACAATTCAACAACTGGGAGCTTCCTCGGACAGAGCTACGAATTGACTGTTGTATCGGTTTCGCCCGAAGGAGATTTCCTTTCTGCTGCGAAAGAATCGCTGGCGCAAAGCAACCTTGTCTTGCTTGATGCTTCAACCGAAGAAATGCTCGCCGTCTCGGATCTCAGTGATGCCGATAACGCCCTGTTTTTTAACGTTTCGTCTTATGATGAAGCTCTCAGAAATAGCGCCTGTCGGGATAATCTGCTCCATACCCTCCCCAGCTATTCGATGCGCGCAGATGCACTAATGCAATTTCTGCAACTTCGTCGTTGGACCAATCTGGTCATGGTCTCCGGTGCCCATGAGTCTGACAGAGCCTTTGCTGATGCGTTGCGCAACTCCGCCAGAAAATTTGGGCTTCGTCTTCGCGCTGAAAAGGAATGGCTATTCGATGCGAACATGCGCCGCGCAGCGAGCGCAGAGGTTCCGCTTTTCACACAGGAATTCCCTAGCCACGATGTCATGCTTGTCTCGGACGAGATCGGCGATTTCGCGCGTTACCTTCCCTATAATACCTGGGAACCCGTTCCACTTGCTGGTTCAGAAGGCGCAATGCCCGTCGGCTGGTCATCGGTGATGGAGCAATGGGGCGGCGTTCAACTACAAAACAGATTTGAAGACGGTGCACACCGCGAAATGCGGCCGATTGACTACGCGGCATTTGCTGCGGTCCGCGCCATTGGCGAAGCAGTAACTCGAACCAATTCGAATGATCCTGCTGTTCTTCGTGACTACCTGCTTTCGCCGACATTCGAACTTGGTGGTTTTAAAGGCCGTCCACTATCCTTCCGTGATTGGAACGGTCAGATGCGCCAACCCATTCCCATCGTACATGCCCATGCGGTCATCGCGGTTGCTCCTCTTGAGGGATACCTGCACCCGAATTCAGAGCTCGATACGCTCGGAACAGATCGACCGGAAACAACCTGCACTGCCTTTTTGGAGTAACTCATGCTGCGCTATATTTTGCCATTTGTCCTGTCTGCAGCCCCGGCACTTGCGGACGAAATTTGGGTTACAAACGAGCACGACGATACCATCAGCGTAATCGACATCGACACATTGGAAGTCAGCCGCACAATCGAAGTAGGTGAACGCCCTCGTGGGATAACGTTTGCAAAGGATTTTTCCGTTGTCTACGTCTGCGCATCCGACAGTGATACAGTTCAGGTCATTGATCCGGTCACAGGCGAAATCCTTCACAATCTCCCATCCGGAGAAGACCCCGAGCAATTCGACCTGCACCCTGACAACCGGCACCTCTATATCGCAAACGAAAACGACGCGATCACCACCGTTGTTGACGTAGAAACTCGCACGGTTGTGGCCCAGATCAACGTCGGCATCGAACCTGAGGGTATGGCGATTTCACCTGACGGCACCATGGCTGTTACGACGTCTGAAACGACGAATATGGCTCATTGGATCAACACCGAAACTCAAGAGCTGTTTGCGAACACTTTGGTGGACGCAAGACCACGTGACGCAAACTTTTCTCCCGACGGAAACCAATTGTGGGTGAGTGCCGAAATCGGTGGAACAGTCAGCGTGTTCGATGTCGGAACTCAGACTGATCTGGCAAAAATCCATTTTGAAATTCCCGGCATCCACGAAGACCGTATACAGCCCGTCGGTTTCGAATTCACCAAAGATGGAAAGACAGTCTTTGCGGCTCTGGGGCCGTCCAACCACATTGCTGTCATCAATGCGGATACCTTCGAGGTAGAGGAATATCTTCTGGTAGGCAGACGCGTGTGGCACATGGCATTCAACGCGGACCAATCGCTTTTGTTTACAACGAATGGTATTTCAGGAGATGTTACCGTGATCGATGTCGCCAGCCGCACGCCGATCAAAACGATCAAGGTCGGGCGCTTTCCTTGGGGAGCAACTTTCCGACCAACAAATTAACGACCGCAAGGCTCTTTCATGACCGCACTTTCTGTCGAAAACCTCTCGTTCAACTATGGCGCTCGAAAGGCTATCGACGGAGTCACATTCCATGTTGAAAGCGGCCGGTTTTGCGCCTTGCTCGGACCGAACGGAGCAGGAAAGTCAACCTTATTTTCCTTGCTCACCGGTCTACTGGCCACGCGACACGGCAGAATCGAGATCGCGGGGAATGACATGTCACGCACACCTCGTATGGCTTTGGCTCGTATGGGGGTTGTTTTTCAGCAATCAACTTTGGATCTGGATCTGACTGTCACACAGAACCTTCGGTACTTTGCCGCCCTACAGGGAATGTCCGGCGCTGATGCCAACACTCGGATTGATGCCGCATTAACCCGACTGAACATGCGTGAAAGGTCTGGTGAAAAGGTCCGAGAACTCAATGGCGGTCACCGTCGCCGCACAGAAATCGCCCGCGCCTTACTCCACAAACCAGAAGTTATGCTGTTGGACGAACCCACCGTTGGACTGGACGCGGCGTCCCGTCGGTCTTTGACGGACCACGTCCACGATCTTTGTGAAACAGACGGGATTTCTGTGCTTTGGGCAACCCATCTTACTGATGAAGTATGTTTGTCAGATGACCTTGTCGTGCTCCATCAGGGGACAGTTCTTGCGAATGATCTAGCTGGATCGATTGCAGGGGAACATCCCCTTCAAGATGCGTTCTTTTCTCTGGTCGGAGAAAGTGCATGATCTACCTTTCCGCGCTACTGGCCATCATCAAACGCGAGGCGCTGCGTTACGTCGGCCAGCGTGAGCGTTTTTTCGGCGCACTGGTAAGACCACTTGTCTGGCTTCTGGTCTTTGCCGCAGGGTTCCGCGCGGCATTGGGGCTTTCGATTACACCGCCCTATCAGACCTACATCACCTACGAGGTTTACATCGTCCCTGGACTCTGCGGGATGATCCTTTTGTTCAACGGTATGCAATCGTCGCTTTCGTTGGTCTATGACCGCGAAATGGGGTCTATGAAAATACTACTAACAGCTCCGCTACCGCGGTGGTGGCTGCTCACCTGCAAGCTAATCGCCGGTGCGATTATCAGTATTTTACAGTGCTATACCTTCCTTCTGATTTCAGGATTGTTCGGTATTCACCTACCTTGGATCGGCTATGTCGTTGTGTTGCCCGCATTTCTGATCGGCGGCCTCATGCTCGGCGCAATGGGATTGGCGCTATCGTCCCTGATCAAGCAGCTCGAAAATTTTGCGGGTGTGATGAACTTTGTCATCTTTCCGATGTTCTTCCTGTCCTCTGCCCTCTACCCGCTTTGGAAGATGGCTGAAGCGGGCCGTTTGTTGCACGACATCTGCGCCGTAAACCCCTTTACGCATGTCGTGGAGCTGATCCGGTTTTCGCTTTATTCCCAACCAAACCTTCCTGCACTCGGCTGGACAGTCCTTTCCACAGCCGTTTTCATGATCTTTGCTATTTGGGGCTACGATCCGGCTCGCGGATTAATGCGTAAAAAAGGCTGACCTTTTCTACGACCTTAGAAAGGGCGACGACTTTTCCTTTGTTTGTTAGGATATCGCCGCAAAGGAGGTACCAATGCAACGTTTCTTGTCAGTACTGCTCGTACTCGCATCGCCCGTATTCGCAGAAGAAGACCTTTCCCAATACGGTGATCTGAACCGGCAAGAACTGTCGCTTGATCGGGTTGTTGAAGACATGGAGCGCGGCGAAACCTCGATGGCAGGATGCGCGGCGGGTTACTTTATGACCAAAGGCGGCGATCACAACGATGCACGGCTGACCTTCGAAACTTGTGCCCAAGCTGGATTCACCGGTGCAATGACGTGGATGTCCTATATGGACGACAACGGATTTGGAGGAGACGGGTATATCGATCCCGAAGCCTCGGCAGAATGGAACAGAATGGCGGCCGAAGCCGGTGATCCCATTGGTATGTTCAACCACGGAATTGACCTGATGCGGGGATGGGGTACGGAGCAGAACTTGACCGCAGGCAAAACCTTTGTCGATCAAGCCGCGGACGCTGGTGTCGATATCGCCAAACGCCTTCAGGGCGCTGACTACGATCTGAACGAAATCACTCCGGATGCTGATAACTGGAAATTCTCACCCGTTTTCTAAACGAGTTCGGCGGGATTACCTTCCAAACGTATGATCCGGTCCGCGAGCCTGTCAGCTTCGCGTTGATCGTGCGTG
Source organism: Marivivens sp. (assembly GCA_050298835.1). Taxonomy (GTDB): domain Bacteria; phylum Pseudomonadota; class Alphaproteobacteria; order Rhodobacterales; family Rhodobacteraceae; genus Marivivens. Next base: position 13,238 of record JBNKUW010000019.1, on the reverse strand, counting down.
ATAAGAAGCGTTGCCGGCGTATTCTGTGCTCGCAGGTTTTCAAACAACGTCATCATGTCTTCGGCCAGATCAGGGTCGAGCGAGACAAACGGTTCATCCATGAGCAAGATGTCAGGGTTCAGGGCAAAGGCCCTAGCCAGCGACAAACGTCTTTGTTGGCCAAGGCTCAGTTGGTCGGGAAACAAATCGGCTTTGTCAGCTAGGCCAACACGATCCAGATACGTCATCGCTTCTGTACCCGTAACTCGTGCAGCTAGACATAGGTTTTGTTCAAGCGTCCTCCAACGCAAAAGCGTTGGCTCCTGAAACACAACCGCGGATATGCCTCTCAAACGCACTGTACCGCGGTAGCTACTTTCCAACCCGGCAACAATTCTCAGCAATGTAGTCTTTCCGATTCCGGAAGGTCCCATCAATGCAAGCGTTTCACCGCGACGGATTTCAAAATCTATCTTACCTAAAATTGGAGTCCAACGGACAGAAAACCCTTCAAGGTTGACTGTAAGAACGTTTGAACCCGCCGAAGCGGGTTCCTTTTGATTTTGTGCGGTAACGGCCAAGGTCTATTCCCTCGGTTGGACAAATATCCCCTCGGGAAGCTCGGTCATCTCTCCGACCAGTTCACTTCCTCCGAGGTCAATCATCAACTGCATCATGCGAGCCACCGCAGCCTCATCCACTGCGTTCGCGCTCGGAATACCGGCAATAAAACCAGCCTTCAGTGCCTCGAATTGGGCTTCGTTCGCTGGCCGCATACGACCCCGAAGGTCTTCCCAAACGGAATCATCTGTTGCGAGGAGGGCTTTTGCTTCGCGTGACGCTGCTACAAGCCCGTAAATAAGGTCCGGTGAATCCGTCAACATCTCGCCATGTACCGCATAACCTAACAGCGGGGTCTCGGGATCAAGACCGAGCGACTCAGCCGCCGTGGACACCTCAATCAGTGTTCGCATTCCCGAAGCTTGCATCTTGGCTGACCAGTGCCAGAAATTGATTGCGCCATCCAGATCTCCGTTAAGGGCTGTTTCCGAAATCAACGGCGGCGCTCCGAACACCTGTTCAGTCTGAGCCACGAGATCCATATCGTATTCGTTCTGCGCATAAGCTCGCAGGATCAGCCAGCTCTTGTCGAGTGGGCCGCCAGCAATACCGATTTTCGCACCATCTAGGTCGGCCAAAGTTTCAGCTGTGCTATCTTCGGCAACCAATAGCCCCCCGACCGCTTTGGAATAAGGAATGAATATAATGTCCTCACCAACTGCCCGCTGACGTGCTACCCAAAGCCAATCGGTGACGATCGCATCGGTTTCACCTGCAAGAAATGCAATCTGCGCTGCGTCGCTTCCCGCAACACCAGACACCTCAAGATCAAAGCCGTTGGCAGTGTCCAAGCCCTGGTTCTGGATGGTGTCCAGTTCCCAGTTTACAGTTCCATATTCCAAAACTGTCGCCCGAAGAACCGGCTCATCCGCTATGGCAGAACCTGCAAAGCAGGCGAACGCGATAGTCGCCGGTACCAGCGTTTTAGTGTACAACATGTATTCCTCCCAGATTAAACGAAGACTACCAACTCAACTTTTGTCGCCAATACGACCAAAGGAGGTATGCTGCGGTTGCATCTACGACCATAGCTACGACCATTGTGTAGTATCATCTACCAAATCACCTCCCAATAATTACCGACAGGGGCCGTGGGCGATTCAGATTCCATGGTGAACCCGCCGAAAAAACGAACGGGAGGAACAGATGAAACGTTTCATCATGGCTGCTTCGGTCAGCCTATTTGCGCTTGCTGGAGCGCAGGCAACCGCACAGGTCACCGAAGAAGAAATCGCAAATGACCAGACAATTACAGACCAGATCGTAACCAACGGTATGGGCCGCGATCTGCAGCGCTATAGCCCGCTGGATCAGATTAACAACGAGACCGTTGCGAACCTTGTTCCGGCATGGGCGTTCTCCATGGGCGGTGAAAAGCAACGCGGTCAGGAAACCCAGCCGCTGGTCTATGATGGCATCATGTATGTAACCGGTTCGTATTCGCGCCTCTACGCGATTGACGTCAAAACCGGTGACGAAATCTGGCAGTATGACGCCCGTCTGCCCGAAGGCATCCTGCCTTGCTGTGACGTTATCAACCGTGGCGCAGCAATCTATGGCGACAAGATCTTCTTCGGTACACTGGATGCTCGGATCGTCGCTCTGGACCTGAAAACAGGTGACGTTGTCTGGAACAAACGGATCGCAGATTATCGCGCTGGCTATTCCTACACCGCTGCACCGCTCATCGTGAACGGTCTGGTCATCACCGGCAACTCGGGTGGTGAATTTGGTATTGTTGGCGAAGTTCAAGCACGTGATGCCGACACCGGTGAACTCGTTTGGACCCGTCCGACGATCGAAGGCAACATGGGTACGCTGAATGGTGAAGAGTCCACCATGACCGGTACACTTAACGCAACCTGGCCCGGTGACATGTGGAAAACCGGTGGTGGCGCAACCTGGCTCGGTGGTTCCTATGACATCGACACAGACACACTTGTGTTTGGCGCTGGTAACCCTGCTCCTTGGAACTCGCACCTTCGTAACGCTGGTACGCCGACCGAAGGCAACACGGGCGACAACCTATATGCTGCAAGCCGTATCGGCATCGACCCGCATACCGGTGAAATCAAGTGGCACTTCCAGACCACCCCGCGCGAAGGCTGGGACTTTGACGGTGTGAACGAAGTGGTCGCCTACACGGACCGCGAAGGAAACGACCGTTTTGCAACTGCTGACCGGAACGGCTTCTTCTACGTTCTGAACCGTGAAGACGGTGCTTTCGTCCACGCGACACCGTTCGTTCGTGACATCACTTGGGCTTCGGGTATCGATGACACCGGTCGTCCGATCTACAATGAAGACAACCGTCCGGGTGATCCGTCCGCGGCAACCGATGGCGAAAAAGGTGAAATGGTCTTTGCAGTTCCGTCGTTCCTTGGCGGTAAGAACTGGATGCCGATGTCCTATTCGCAGAATACCGGCAACTTCTACGTTCCGTCGAACGAGTGGGGTATGGATATCTGGAACGAGCCCGTAACCTATCGTGAAGGTGCTGCCTACCTCGGTTCCGGCTTTACCATCAAACCGCTGTTCGAAGACTACATCGGTTCGCTCAAAGCAATTGACCCCGACACCGGCGATATCCAGTGGGAATACCGCAACGATGCTCCGCTCTGGGGTGGTGTAATGACGACCGCCGGTGGTCTGGTGTTCTTTGGTACGCCTGAAGGCCGGTTCATTGCCCTGAACGACGAAACTGGTGAAGAAGTTTGGTCCTTCCAGACTGGCTCCGGTATCGTTGGTCAGCCTGTCACATGGGAAATGGACGGCGAGCAGTACGTATCGGTCGTTTCTGGCTGGGGTGGCGCTGTTCCGCTCTGGGGTGGCGAAGTCGCCAACCGCGTGAACTACCTCAACCAAGGTGGCATGGTCTGGACATTCAAACTGGCCGGCTCCTAAGCTAAACCACTTGAACAACCAAGAAAGCGCGCCTTCGGGCGCGCTTTTGCTTTTCCACACATTCGACCTTGGTGGCGTAGGCGGTCCCAGCGTATGCTGCTAGCCTAGAGGTCCTATTAACAGGTCCCCGTTCAAAACCCTAATGTTCGTATCATACATGACCACATCTTTCGCCACCGCCCTGATAATTGATGACCATCCATTGTTTTGCGATGCGCTATCAATGACGTTGCGCGCGGTGGCCTCAATTCGCGACATTGATACGGCTGAAAATCTGGAGACCGCTCTTGCGATGCTCGCCAGAGGGAAGACGCCGGACGTGATCGTGCTTGATCTGAATTTGCCTGATGTCAGCGGCCTGGACGGATTAATCCGCTTGCGGACAGCGGTCGCAGCCACACCGATTGTTGTTGTTTCCTCGATGGCTGATCATCGGATGATCGGATCCTGTATACGCGCAGGCGCTACCGGCTTCGTTCCGAAGCATTCCCAACGTGATGTATTCCGTGCCGCATTCGAAAAAATCGGCAGAGGTGAACGGTATGTACCAGAAGGTGTTCCGCTCGATACAGATCCGAACACCCCGCTGACCGATCAGGAAGAGGCAATCGCACGCTTGGGTCGCCTGACACGTCAACAAGCTCGCATTCTGCAACTAATTTGCGAAGGCAAGCTGAACAAACAGATCGCGTATGACCTGTCTATTGCTGAAACAACGGTTAAGGCCCACGTTACAGCCATCATGCGCAAGCTCGGTGTCCAAAGCCGCACGCAAGCGGTTCTAATGGCGCAAGTCGCCAGCTTTTCATCCGTCTTGCACGATACACCCTGACGGACATACCATCCGTTTGATCCGCCACCCGCGCGGATCGGCTAGCCAAGGGAGAGGGCTATGGGAGGAAGCGGGGTGTCGTTGGCTCAAGCGGCCGCGCATCTGACAGGGATCGTCAAATCGGCGCAAGTTCATTGCGACGAACCGGCACCTGTTGAGACGATTGCTGATGCTCTTGGCGATGGGCCGTTCGCGCTCGTTGCATTGTTCGTGAGCCCCGATGCAGATTTCAAATCCATCGTTGCAGAGGCCAATAGAGTTTTACCTGCGCGCCATGTCGTTGCGTGTACGACAGCGGGTGAGCTCGGGCAAAACGGCTATTCCGAAGGATCAATTCTAGCGATAGGGCTGCCCGACAGCCATTTCGCGGTTGAACCGATCTTGATCGAAGATCTCGAAGATTTGGATCAGCAGGAAATCGTCAGCCGTATGATCCGAACGAGAACGCTTCTGACCGCACAGTCAGCAGATTGGCAGCATGAATTCGCGTTTCTAGCCGTGGACGGTCTTTCGGTAAAAGAGGACGAAGTCGTCGCAACGATCGCCTCCGGACTTGGACCCGTACCATTGTTCGGGGGGTCTGCCGCTGACGGCGATCATTTCGCAAGGACCTTTGTGTCATTGGAAGACCAAGTCTACTCGCACGCTGCGGTCCTCTGCTTTGTTCGGACCGTCTGTCCGGTTCATGTTTTCAGCCTCGATCACCTTAATCCAACGGACATCCGTATGGTGGTCACCGAAGCCGACCCGAAACGGCGCGTTGTCCGAAAGATCAACGCAGAACCCGCAGCACGGGAATACGCCCGTCTTTTGGGAAAAGACCCCGAACAGCTTTCTGCATTTACCTTTGCCGCCCATCCGGTCGTAGTACGTTTTGGCGGCACCCATCATGTTCGGGCCATTCAACGCGTGCTGGACAGCGGTGATTTGGTATTCTTTTCCGCAATCGACGAAGGTTTGGTGCTCGCTCTTGCAGAGCCGCAAGATATGGCAGAACACCTCGAACGAGAGCTCAAGAAGATCTCTGGAAACAGGAATCCAGACGCCATTTTTGCCTGCGACTGTATTCTGCGCCGCATTGAGGCAGAAGAGAAACAAGCAACAGCGGCGTTGTCCAAAATCCTTGTGAACAATCGCGTCGTCGGGTTTTCCACCTATGGTGAACAAATCAACGGAATGCATGTGAACCAGACAATGACAGGGGTGGCAATTTTTCCGCCAGATAGTGAATGACCCTGAATTCTCAGACTCTGATTGACCCGAACGACCCGATTGAGCGGCAAAGAGAAAAGCTCTTAGAAATCTGCAATGCGCTTATGCAGCGCGTTGAACAAAACCATGACGACCGAAGCGATGCCTACACCCAGTTTCAACGGGCTGTGCTGCTTGAAGAACAGGTTCGCGAACGTACCCGCGATCTTGAACACGCATTGGACCTTCTCAATGAATCCAACGCCCGTCTAGCAACGGCAAATCTTGAAACCGAACGCGCACGGACCGACCTCGCGAACGCGATCGAAACCATTCAGGAAGGGTTCGCTCTTTTTGATGCGGACGGTGCTCTCGTGCTGTGTAATAGCCGTTTCGGTATGCATATGCCGGACATCCGGAGCCAGTTGCGGCCAGGCCTGACGTTCGATGACTACGTCGTGACCGTTAGCAAGAGCCGGTACCTCCATCTGCCCGACAGCACATCGACCTCTGAATGGGCAGAACAGCGCATGCGTCGGCATGGCGAAGAGCATATTATGTTCAACGTCCGTATGATTTGGGACCGTTGGGTACAAGTTAGCGAACACCGAATGGCCGGCGGTCAGACCGTTATCATGCAGACCGACATCTCTGACATCATCAGGATGGAACGGATGGAGCGCGGTCGTCTGATGGATGACCAGGCAAAGCTGATCCGCGCTACTTTGGAGCACATAAACCAAGGTGTCGGTATATTCGACAACAACCGGAGGCTGGTTGGCTTTAACCAACGACTTGCTCATCTTTTGTCAATTCCACTGACACAAATGAGGGTTGGACTGGATTTCGAGATCATTCTCCGGCTGCTTGAAAATGATCTCAAGATTGAAGACGGGTCTCGAAACGGTGGCTTGATGCGTTGGGTCACGCGAAGCGACCGTAGACCACCCCTCCGCTTTGAGTTTCGCCGTGGAGAAACACGTTGGTTCGACCTCTTTGCCGAAGAAATGCCGGACAAAGGGTTCGTTATTTCTATTACCGACATCACCGCAGAAAAAGATTCGGCACGTGCGCTTTCCCAATCGAATGCATCGCTCGAAAGGCGCGTCACCGAACGCACACTCGAACTCGAAGACGCATTGGCCGTTGCTGAACGCGCTATCGCCTCACGTTCTCGTTTCGTGGCCGCAGCGTCTCATGACCTTCTGCAACCACTTTCCGCTGCTACGCTTTATCTGTCCTCCATTGGGGAAGAGCTCGAATCGGAACTCCATCGTGAAGTCGTAACCAAAGCTCAGAACGCACTGGCATCCGTTCAAGACATTATCGAAGCTCTGCTAGATATTTCCAAACTCGAATCCGGACGGGCGGCTGTTGATATTCACCAGATAGATTTGGCTGCGTTGCTTGGACAACTTGCGGATGACTTTGCCCCTATTGCCGAAAAGAAAGGTCTTCGCCTCAAGGTATTGCCTGCGACGTTGCGGATAAAATCCGACGCTACCTATATCCGTCGCATCCTCCAAAACCTTATCTCCAACGCGATCCGGTATACGGATCAAGGTAGCGTCTTGGTTGGAGTTCGAAGAACCCGACGCTCTGTCAGAATTGAGGTTTGGGATACCGGCCCAGGCATTCCACAGTCCGAACACGAAACCATTTTTCAGGAATTTCGCAGGTTGAACGCGCGGTCTTCTGCTTCCGAGGGGCTTGGCCTAGGTCTGGCCATCGTTGACAGAGCCTGCGCTCTCCTTCGACACCCGCTGACTATTGAATCAACAGTTGGCAAAGGCACTGCGTTCAAAGTCACGGTCCCGCTTGCAGAAAAAAACAGTGGTCGGGTTCATACCCCGAGCAAGGTAGCCCCCCAAACTGGTTGGCGCCACGACGGTCTTGTCGTTCTACTCGTAGAGAACGATTTGGACATGCGAAGGGCACTCACCTTGTTGCTCGAAAAATGGAATGTTGAAGTACTCGACGTCGCCTCGGGCGAAGAAGCTGCACGTTTGATTACGGAAATAGACCTTGCCCCCGATGCCATCCTCGTGGACTTCCAACTCGACAACGGGGAATTGGGCACAGACGTAATCAAACGTCTCCACGATCAAGTTGGGAATGTTCCCACGCGCCTGATTACGGCAAACCGCACACTTAATTTCGAACAGATAGAGCGGGAAATCGGTGTCGAAGTTCTTACAAAGCCAATCGACCCGATTTCACTTCATCTATTTCTGGAAACCGCAGGCAACCAAGCCTAGACGGTCTCTCCGCGATCAATCCTTAGAAACTGATCAACAGAAGTTCCACCTTCGGTTGCCTTATGTTGGCGATGTAGTGTCTTATAAGCCGGATGGCGCCCCTTGCTGCGTTCGATGTTTGCAAAAGCACGAAGACGCGAACCATTTTCGCCGTCTTTAGGGTGATCGGTGATATGACGTTGCATAACATTTCCCTCCTCTCACGGGAGTAAAGTGTAGCACATACTATGTCAGAAATCTATTCACAGCCCACTGTGCAGCATCAGACACAGTCGGGTCAGGATCATCGGTCAACTCTTGGGCGATAGGCAATAATTCGGCGTCATCAGAATTTCCGATGGCATAAAGTACGTTCCGAACAAAGCGGTTACGGCCGATGCGTTTGATCGGACTGCCCGAAAAATGCGCGCGGAATTCTGCATCATCTAAAACCGCCAGCTCAGCTAGAGAGGGTGCAATCAGGTCAGCGCGCGCTGCATACTTTGCCTCTCTCGCGGTGGCTGCAAACTTGTTCCAGGGGCAGGCAGCCAGACAATCGTCGCAGCCATAGATTCGGTTACCGAGCTTGCTTCGGAGTTCTTCCGGAACCGGTCCGTCGTGTTCGATCGTCAGGTAAGAAATGCAACGCCTAGCATCAAGTTGGTACGGTGCAGGAAACGCTTGAGTTGGACAGACGTCTAAGCACGCGGTGCAGTTTCCACAGTGGCTCTGTTCCGGCTGATCAGGTTCGATTTCTACCGTGGTGAAAATGGCTCCCAAAAAGAACCAGCTACCCAGATCACGCCCAAGCAAATTGGTATGCTTGCCCTGCCAACCCAAGCCGGCTGCCTGACCAAGCGGTTTTTCCATGACAGGTGCAGTGTCTACAAACACTTTGATCTGTTCACCAGAATGCTGCTCTAGCAACCAGCGTCCTACCCGTTTTAAACGCTTTTTCACAATGTCATGGTAGTCTTTGTTTTGCGCATAGACACTGATTGCCGCCTTGTCCCGCTGCCCAATGACCGCCATTGGGTCATGATCGGGAGTGTAGGCTTCGGCGAGCATAATAACGGATTTTGCTTCTGGCCAAAGAGCGGCTGGATTACCGCGCCAATGCATCCGCTCTGCCATCCAGCCCATGTGTCCGTGCAAGCCGTTTTCCACGAACAAAGCTAGTCGATCCGCGATTTCGGGCACGGCATCGGGGCGGCAAACACCCATTTTCACGAAACCGGCCTCTAGAGCAAAGGCCCGTATTTCGTCCTTAAAAGTCAAGGTTCGCGTATTGGGCAGAAGGTTTGAAACCAGGAACCTGATCCGCGAGAATTGGGCGGAACGCAGGACGGGATTTGATCTTTGCGTACCAGTCCTTCACCACCTCGGAACGGTTCCAGTCCACATCTGAAACGTAATCAAGACAAGACAAATGCGATGCGGCCGCAAAATCTGCGAGAGTGAGATCATTCCCAGCCAGCCAACGCCGTTTTTCAAGAAGCCACGTCATGTAGTCCAGATGATACTTGATCGCCCGAGCACCAGCTTTCACATTCGCACTGTCAGGATAGCCGGTACCCATCAGTTTTCTGAAAACACGTTCGCCCATCAACTTCGAGGTCACCTCGTTGTTGAATTTGTCGTCGAACCAAGACACCAATCGACGCACTTCAAAACGGCCGTCCGCCGTTTTGGGCATTAACGGTGGTGTTGGCACCGTTTCATCAAGAAACTCACAGATTGCCATGCTTTCTGCGTAGAATTTGTTTTTGACTTTAAGGATCGGGACCTTGCCAGCAGGGTTACGGCGCTTGAACTCTGCTTCTTGTTCCCAGTAGCGTTCCTCTACCAGTTTTACCTCGATCTTCTTCTCAGCAAGGCACAAACGAACTTTGCGGGAAAAGGGGGACAAAGGGTAATGATACAGGACGTACATCAATCGCTCCGACTAAACTTCATACTTCCATGCCGGAACGACGCGCCTTGTTCAAGTGATCCGAACATGACCCAAGGAAAGATCAGCTAGAAGTCGCCTCGAAACAGCTGGCTCGACCGTCGATTTCAATCGTAGCGGCACCATCCATGATCTGGCTTGCGCGTCGGCGGAGTGCGTCGGACGGATTAGACGCATTCCGCGTCTTTGGGGACGGTAAAACCGCAGCTAGTCGGGCAGCCTGCACTGCGGTCAAATCTGCTGCATCCACGCCAAAATAGCTAACCGCTGCGGCCTGGATACCGAAAATGCCTTCGTCGAATTCTGCGACGTTCAGATAGACTTCAAGGATTCGACGCTTCGACCAAGTCAGCTCAACCAGTGGCGTAGCGCCCGCTTCGAGCAGTTTTCGAAACCAACTCCGGCCCTGCCAAAGATAGACGTTCTTAACCACCTGCTGGGAAATGGTAGAGCCACCTCGGCTTCCTCCATCTTCCATTGCAGCGCGGATCGCATTGAGGTCCAGCCCCCAGTGGCGACAAAAATCTGCGTCTTCGGCGGCGACGACTGACCGCGCCATCACCGGTGCGATGTTTTCAATCGGTACCCAGTCTTGCTCTGCATAGCCAATCCGATCCCGCTCAGACCGCATGTAGGGCGTCTGAATTGGATCCATAACGGAATAGAGGGTGATTGAAAAAGCGACAAAGCAAACCAGAAGAACGAGCGCACCTAGCAGGTAGCGACGCGCACCGTACTTGAAACGAGTCGCAAATGAAGTCGGTCGTTTGGTGCGTGATTTCCGGCGCGGTTTGGACATGTCCAGAGGTATAGTCGGGCGCGGCGGCTCTGAAAAGTCAGCATAGCACCGAACAGAGATTTCCCATCCCCGTCAGAGGCTAATCCAAAACCGTGTTTCAGTTCATTCTGTCTCTTCGCAATTCTAGCCATATCCACACCATGCAACCCTGAACAATTCAAAGGTATCAGCGAAATTGGGCAGAATTTCGAAACACTACCCCAGATATCCCGCTACAACTGGACATTTTCGAGGCAATCGGGGCGCGATCCTTGAGGACCACGCCCCGAAATCGTTTAGGCGTTCTGAATGTCCAGCTTCACCAATGTCTGGTTCAGCAAGATGTATGCCACCTCACCGAAGGTAACTGGGCCAGTGAAGTTGCCGGTCTGTTTGCCTTCAAGTTCACCATAGAGGTAGTTCAGAATACAGTTACAGGAATACAGCCCTGCACCCGAAGTCCCTACGCTGTTTGCGAACGCTGCTGCATAGTCTGGTTGCGGTGCGGCAAGTTTGTATTCCATGCCAGCCTGAACGGGGGCGTAGAACTGCACCTCACCATTTTCTGCATCAACGGCCTGAACCGAAACGTTGATCATCGAACCAGCATAGTTTGCCACCAACGGCAGGCGCGTGTCGATTTCGTTGTCAGTCAGATACTGAGCGAGGTTAACTTCTTCGCCGTTGACCTTGCAGGTCTTGGCAGAGAACCCGCTTTCAGAGAAGACAAACGTCGGCGCTTCGTCTTGGGTGAAAATGTTGACGATATCGACATCCACCGAAGCACCTTCGGGCAGGGCAACATGCAAGAGCGCTGCACCGTCTTCGTAACGTTCACCGGTTGCACCATCAAAGACTGCGGCCTTTGCGGTGGCAATATCATCAAGGTGAACACCGGTAATCCAACCAACCAACGGCTGGTCAAACAGCTCGGCATGGTTTGCACCTTCCAGTGCGAATTTGGTGTGCATGTCAGAGAAAGCGGGGATCAAGATGACAGAAAAGCCACCAGCCTTGTAGCCCGAAGCGATTTCGTTCAGCTCGCCTGCGCCGACAAGGCGAACGCTCGCATCGGTCGCTTCGTCAAAGGTCGTGCAGAACAGTTTATCCTTGACCACTGCGCCACCACCTTCGGTGACAAAGTAAGAGGAGGTACCACCGATCCATTTGCCCTTCGGCAATTGCTCCATCAGTTCGGTAACACCAGCGACAACAACCACGGCACCAGAGTTGATGCGCTCGGCTGCTTCAGCAACTGTGAGTAATTCATTTTTCATGTGGGTAATCCTTTAAGCGCGTCAGATAGTAGCCAGATCAGAGGCAAGTTGAGGCTTGGAGCCCAATAGGCCCTGAAGTTCTGAGACCTTGCTCTCAATGGAAGCGGGGTCGTTAGACACTTCAAGGCGCATGCGTGTAAGCATGATCCGGGTGCCGAGAGACGCTTTGGATAGATCACTGTTTCCGGTCAACAAAGCTTTGAGCTTTGCAGCAGGGATAGATGACATTCGGCTTTCCTTTCGCAAATAGGGCGGCAAGACGCCATGGCTAATCCCATCGGCGTCCACAGATCAGAAACGACAGCGTAAACTTATGTTTTATATATCCCGATGGAAGGATGTATTTCTCATTTGCACAACGAAAAGGCGCCAGAGGTTGCCCCCTAGCGCCCTTTGCGTGTTCAAAATGTCCCGTTATTCAGCAGGAATAGCCGTTTCCTCTATTGAGAGGGGATGCGGCAGGTGCACCAGCATTTCCTTCGGGCAGACTTGGACAAAGTTTGCTTTCTCCACATCCCAGTTCTGAAGAATCTCAGAAGCCTTCCGGCTACCGGTTTCTTTGGCGTGACGTTCCACCATTTCACGAAGCTGAAGCTCCCAATGCTCGACCGTAACCGGGCAGGTAACGAGCGTCTCCATGTTCATCAACGGCTCGTTTTTCGCCTCAGGATCATAAAGATAGGCCATACCACCGGTCATACCAGCACCAAAGTTCGGTCCGATCGATCCGAGGATAACGGCGACACCGCCGGTCATATACTCACAACCGTTGGAGCCACAGCCCTCAACAACGACCTTTGCACCCGAGTTACGAACGGCAAAGCGTTCACCCGCACGACCTGCGGCAAACAGGTATCCGTCTGTCGCACCATATAGAACGGTGTTCCCGATGATGGTGTTTTCAGCAGCCACAAGCGGAGAGTTCATCGGCGGACGAACCACGATGGTCGCACCCGATAGCCCCTTGCCGACATAGTCGTTGGCATCACCTGCTACTTCGATTTTCAGGCCAGGAGCGCCAAAGGCACCCAAGGACTGCCCAGCAGATCCTTTCAGCTTCACCGTCAGGTGATCCGGCTGGAGCGAATTGCGCATACCAAAGTTCTTGACGATATGGCTCGACGTGCGCGTACCGATTGTCCGCAGCGTATTTTGTACCGCGTACTCAAGCTGCATCTTTTCGCCGTCGCGCAGGAATCGTTCTGCGTCCTTAACGATTTCAGCATCCAGAGTATCCGGAACAACGTTGCGCGGCTTGTTCAAGTCGTACTTGAGCTTGTCTGCACCATCGACCGCGATAAGCAGCGGGTTGAGATCGAGATCATCAAGATGTGCAGAGCCACGCGATACCTGAGTCAACAGGTCCGCACGACCAATCACTTCGTCCAGTGACCGCACGCCGATAGACGCGAGGATTTCACGGACCTCTGTCGCGTAGAACGTGATCAGGTTTACGACCTTGTCTGCG